>JBDRNO010000178.1:0-14672 GCA_043811005.1 Bacteroidota bacterium
TATCGAACCATCTTGTGCAAAACAACTACCCATGCCTCCAACAAAAAGCAGGAAGGGGGTTATGATGAAATATGAAAACAGTAGGATAATAATTAGCTTTTTCATTTTAATTGTTAATTGTTTAATGATTTTATTTTTCAAGTAATATTAAAGGTCGTAAATATATGAATAAATTTTAATTCCAAATTATAGCTGATTAAATAACTTAAGTTATTTCTTATTAAAATTTGTTTGGCAATCATTTTCCAGTAAAAAAATATACAGTTTCTGGCTACTGGTTTCTTGCTTCTGGTTTTTTTGATAATACTATTGAGGAGTAATCCCTACCAGCCACCAGTAACCAGCAACTATCTCGAATTTTTCCATATTTAAAAATAATTCTATTTAAAACTAATTTACGAAGTTATATTTTTATATGTTTTTTCGCCTAATTTTACGGATAAAATCAAAGTTTTGCCATATAAAATTAGAAAACGGCAGGTTTTGTTTTGAATATGGCGGATTTTGATTAAGAACCGGTTAATCTACGAAAAACGAAATTGTACTATAAAGAGATGACAAAGGAAATAAGGTAATAAGGTTAGTTTATTCCAGCATTTATATCTCTACTAAGGTTAAAAAAGTGAAAAAAATAAGGTTTTTATCCCCGCTTTGCGGGAGTTATATTTTTGAAAATTTTTTCAGAAATTCCTCTTTTTTTCTCCTGGAGACTATAACCGAAGAATCGTCAGACATTTTCACATAGCCCCCTTCACCCTTAAAATATTTCTTAATAGCTTCAATCCCTGCTTTTACCGTTCCCTCCATTGACAGCACCTCGACATTGCCGCAATATTCATTCAGCAAAGCCAATAAATTCTTCCTTGCTTTTTCTTCATCTTCTATGATTATTGCCCTTATCATAATGTAAGTAAATTAATATGAGTTAGACATAAAAAATATCTTATTAAAGGTAACCAATCAGTAGACCGGGTTTGTAATTGCCAGGTTTCAAATTCAGTTAAAGCTTTTCCAAAGTTTGAAACTTTGGAAAAGCTACCATGATAATTACCGATTTCTTTATACTTTGCATTTTAAAGTCCGCAGTCCTCGATCTTTCATTTTTGCCGACTGCCGACTATTATTTATAATAACGGAATATATATTTTCACTCGTGTACCAGATGGCTCCCCTTTTGTATTAGCAAGGTCAGTAACCTCAACACTTAAATTGCTCTTTTTAAGTATATTTAATGTTTCTATCCGCTCTTTTGTTAATTTCATGCCGGCAGGTTTATAGAGTTTATTATAATTCTGTTTTTTCAATTCTTCCGATCTCTTTCTGCCAATGCCGTTATCTTCAACCGTGCAAGTTACAAAAATATTTTCTCTTTTCAGGGATATATGAATTTCCCCTTTCCCGGGCTTGGGCAATAATCCGTGAATAAGGGCATTTTCAACGTATGGCTGAATGAGCATCGGGGGTATTTTAACATAATCAATATCAATGGCTGGGTCAACTGCTATAGTATAATCAAACCTGTTTTCAAATCTCAACTGCTCTAATTCTATATATAATTTCAGCGCTTTCAGGTTGTCTGAGATCAAAACCAAGGATTTTTGCGAGTTTTCAAGTATCAATCTTATTAAGTCTGCAAATTTTGAAAGATAAATATTAGCAGGTTTCTTTTCATTATTATTTATATAATGTTGAATAGAGTTAAGGGAATTAAAAATAAAATGAGGGTTCATTTGTGAGCGAAGCGCCTGCAATTTCAGATTGTCTATTTTCCTGTCCAGTTCAATCTTTCTCTTTATGTTTTGAATCCTAAGGAAAAGGCCCAACCAGATAATTCCTGCAATAATTACCAAAGCCAAAACCCTGAACCATCCTGTTTTCCAAAAAGGTGTGGCAATAATAAAACTAAAAGTCGCTGCATCCTTATTCCATTTAAATTCATTATTACAGCTCTTTACCTTAAATACATATTTGCCTGGGGGTAAATTAGCATATGTGGCATATTTTTCTTTTGTAACAGGCGACCATTCTTTATCGTAACCATCCAACTTATATTGATACCTTACTTTTTGGGGATTGGTCAGGCATATACCTATATATTCAAAAAATATACTATTAAGGTTATAAGGTAAAATTGCATTTTGGAACAATATTGTATCCTTATAGAAAATACGGAATCCTGTAATGTTTGTTTTTGATTCAGCTTTATTGGGATGGTATTTCTCAGAATCATACTTTACCAATCCATTAACGGTACCGAACCAGATAGAGCCATCATTATCCTTATAAACCCCATTGGCATTACATTCAACACCAATAAAGCCCTCTTCTTTGCCATAATTCTCTATTATTTTTTTCCCGGTTTCCCTGAATAGCGATACATTTAATTTATTTAAACCCTGATTGGTTCCTATCCATAAGTATTTTTCATCGTTATCAATCGTCATTAAATACACCAGATCAGAACTTAATCCGTCCTCTTCAGTAAAGGCAGTCAATTTGTTGCCATTTCTTTCTGTGGGATCATACATAAAAACCCCATCAAACGTACCGAACCATAATTTACCCTGTTTATCTTCCAATATTGATAAACAGACATCGCTTTCAAATCCTAAATTTGTTCTTTGATCGGTAAAATTATTGCCATCATACATGTACACACCACCCTTATATGTGCCAAACCATATATTTCCTTTTGAATCTTCCAGTATTGCCCAGACATCAAAGTTGACATTATCTTTGTTAAACTTAAATTTTTTAAATATTTTCCTTTCAGCCGTTTCATTTTTATTCCCCGTTATTTTCATGTCAGGTATTACATGCATTGATACTCCACCATGACCGCCCAGCCAGATATTTCCCCTGCTATCTTGCAGGATAGAACTTACCGAATCACTTATTAATCCATCTTCAGTGAAATAATTTGTAAAAACTTTTCCACTTGTCCTGAGAGCAACCGAAGGATCATATATGCTCAGTCCGGCATCTGTCCCAATCCAAATAAAGCCATCATTATCTTCCTTTGCTGCAATAATTCTATTATCCGGCAAGCCCTCTTTTGTCGTAAAAACAGTAAAAGTATTATCCGCATATTTATACAATCCTTCATAAGTGCCTATCCAGAGGTTGTCACTTTGGTCTCTCAGTATCGGGAAAATAAAAGTGTTTTTTAAACCTTCTTCCTCAGAAAAACTAATAAATGAATTTCCCCTGTACTTATATAAACCGGAATAGGTCCCAATCCATAAATTGTCTTCATAATCCAGGAAGAGGCATTCTGTTAAATTGCTATTGAACTCAATATCAATTGAATAGCTTTTAAATTTTGAGCCATCATATTCACTTAAGCCAGAGTTTGTACTGATCCAAATTATCCCGCGTTCATCCTGAATGATCGAATTGATTTCATTTCCCTTTAAACCATTTTTAGCTGAAAAATTTATAAAACATTCTTCGCTGCATATTGTATCTTTTTTGAGCATGCTTATTCCATTCTGAGTTCCAAACCATAAGCTACCATCCCTGTCTTCAAAAATTGCGTTCACCCTATTGTCACATAAGCCATTTTCAACTGAAAAATTTTGAAGCCCAATACTGCCGGCACTTCCAACATCGCTCCCCCAAGATGTTGTATCAGGCAAAACGCCTCCCCTGGTGGAAGACAGGTATTTGCTTATTCCTTTTTGAGTGCCAAACCAATAATTCCCTTTTGAGTCTTCAAGGATTGCCAATACATCATTACAAATCAAACCATCTTTTTCTGAAAAAGTTGTAAATGTTTTATCATCATATTTACTAACCCCCCCTTTGGTTCCAAACCACAATATACCCTTGCTATCAATAATTATCGTATTAACATAGTTATTGGTCAAACCTTCTTCCACCGTATAATTAACAAAGCTATTGCCACCTGTCCTATGCGCAATCGAAGGATTATATTTGCTAACTCCTCCTGAAGTCCCTATCCACAAATTTCCTTTTTTGTCTTCAATTATTTTTTTTACATCATGGTTAATCAATCCATCTTTGGCGCCATAATTAGTGAAAGAAATACCATCAAATTTGCTCAAACCCCCATAACTCCCGGTCCAAAGATTTCCTTTACTGTCTTGAAATATTGCATGAACATTTATGAATGGCAATCCGTCCTCAACCGAATAATTCTTAAAATAACTGGTTTGAGAATAGGCGTGGTTTGAAAAAAAACTAAAGTAAACCGTGAATATTATAGTAAATAGAAAGGTGAAAAAAATAACACCGAAAGGATGAATGGATGAAGCGGAAACCCTATGTTTCCCGTCTTTATTAGTTATTGCTTTATAACATTCGCTATAATACATTGACGCCCTTTCATGTTCCAAGTTTGTTTCTACGAAAAAATGACACAAATGGTCAGGCTCTTAAAATAACAAACTTCCCGACAAATTGTCGAGATTGAAAACAATGTTACGGGTTGCGGATTGCGGGTTTTTCGCAGAAAAATTTCTATAATAACATAAAAAACATAATACCTGAATCTCCGACAACCGATAACTGATAAACCGAGAGCTTAATATTGCGGTCGTTTTAATATTTCATTATAAATAACCGCATTTCGCAGGTCAAAATCATCTGTTGGCATTTCAGCCACAGACTGCTCTGGCTCAAGAGAATAAGCATCATCTTGCAAGCTATATGCCTGATCCTTCATTCCGGTTTCCTTTGAAGAAGGGGTGGGGGATATTGGGATTTTGGATGTTTTTTTTATTTGCTCTAAATTCTTTTGATGTTGCATTTCCTTCTCATCCGATTCTTCAGGTACAGAAGTTCCCTTACCTTCAAGGCCTTCCTGTTCTTCCCGGCTTACATTACTATACAGGTCGCCCGGCATACCTGTTGAAAACATTTTCTCAAAAAATAATTTTCCCTCCTCTTCATCTGTTTCGGGCGAAGAGCCCTGAATTTTCCCAACTCTATCATTAATAGCGGGTTGGGCTGAAGGACTTGATTCCCTGCCATTGGTGGCGCCACTCTGCTGAGACCTTGCCTTGCTTTTCCTGAGAAAAGCATATACGAGCCAGGCAACTCCTATTAATATGTAAATAATATCTCCTGAATCCATGGTATTTAGTTATTTGTTGATTAGTTGTTAATTATACCCGATGCCAATATGCTAATTATACGAATAAGAGCAAATAGGTGACGGGAAAGATTAGTATCATTAGTATTCATTCGTTCTGATAGCTATCGGGATTGGCATCGAGTGAAATTAGTATATTAGCATCGCATTCACCAATTTATAAAAATCATCTCCCCCGTTTTGGCATAAACCATCGTATAAGAAAAAACCTGCGTTTATTTTCATTAATTCTATTGGCTTTTTTTTTACTTTTTTTCATGCGTTTTTGAACTTCTTTGGCTTGAATCTCCTGATATTTTTTAACAATTTTTTTCTCTATTTTATCCTGTTTGATACCCATTTTCCCTTTTACCTGGCGTATCTTCTTATTAATTTTATCAATTTTAACCTGGTCGCCAGATGCTTCGGCATCTTTCTTTTGCTTATCCAACCCTGCGAGTTTTTGTTTAAATTTCAAAAGTTTTTTTCCCGATTTCTCCTGTTCTTTGATACTCTTCTCTTCCTTGTTCTCTGCCTTTTCCTGTTTTTTGAACTGTTTTTGGTAAGATTTTGGAGGTTGAGAAAATAGAACCACAGGGATAAAGAGAAGCAAAAGAAAGAATGATCTTTTAAAGAGTATTCTCATAATTTGATAATTGAAATAACAAAATTCAATAAATATTATATAACTTCGTTGAGTAATATTATTCCAAACAAAATCAGGTTTGCAAAAAGATCATACAGAATGGGATTTTTTTTAAATAATATAAAGCCGAAGATACAACTTTTTTCTTTACTGCTATTGATAATTTTAGTTTCTGTTTTATCATGCAAAAAAGACAAAGATGCAGATGTTGTGCCGAATGTGTATGTAAACATCTATATATATATGTCTGATCCCGACTTTGTTGATCTTAATGCCGTAGGGGGATGGGTTTATATCACCGGAGGATCGAAGGGGATCGTGGTCTACCGTTACTCGATGGAGGAGTTTCGGGCTTATGACCGGCACTGCACTTACCAGCCATCAAACGGTTGTGAAAGAATTGAGGTTGAGTCATCAGGAATAATTGCTACAGATCCCAGTTGCGGTTCACAATTTGTGTTAACAGACGGTTCTGTAATGACTGGACCCGCTTCCATTCTGTTAAAGGAATATCAGGCAGAGTTTGATGGGAGTCTACTTCATATATATAATTAACGTAAGTTGCCACTTAAGTTAATTAATACCTGTAATAATCCGGCTTATATGGTCCTTTAACCTCCACTCCGATATATTCTGCCTGTTCGGGTGTTAAAATATCCAATTCCACACCTAATTTTTCCAAATGTAAATACGCTACTTTTTCGTCCAGATACTTGGGTAATGTATATACTTTATTTTCGTATCTGTCTGAGTGGTTCCACAGTTCAATTTGGGCGAGCACCTGATTGGTAAAAGAGTTAGACATTACGAATGAAGGATGCCCTGTTGCACAACCCAGGTTCACCAGCCGTCCTTCTGCCAATAATATAATATCCTTACCGTCAACCGTGTATTTATCAACTTGCGGTTTAATGGTATCTTTTGTATGTCCGTAATTCTCATTTAGCCATGCTACGTCTATTTCATGGTCAAAATGCCCAATATTGCAAACAACGGTTTTATCCTTCATTGTTTTAAAGTGCCTGTCAACAATAACATCTTTACAACCTGTTGTTGTAACAACAATGTCGGCTTCCTTAACTGCATCATCCATTTTTTTGATCACAAATCCCTCCATCGCGGCTTGCAATGCACAAATAGGGTCAATTTCAGTAACTATTACTCTTGCTCCTGCTGCTTTTAATGATTGCGCAGATCCCTTCCCAACATCTCCATAACCGGCAACAACAGTAACTTTTCCTGCTATCATCAGATCTGTTGCTCTTTTAATTGCATCAATCAGCGATTCCCTGCAACCATACTTATTATCAAATTTTGATTTTGTTACCGAATCATTAACATTAAAAGCAGGTATAGGTAATGTTCCATTTTTCTCTCTTTCATACAATCTATGAACCCCAGTTGTTGTTTCTTCGGTAATACCTTTTATATTTACTATCAGCTCGGGGTATTTATCTAGAATCATGTTGGTGAGATCGCCACCGTCATCCAGGATCATGGTCAGCGGGAGGGATGCATCATCTCCGAAAAACAGTGTTTGCTCAATACACCAGTCATATTCCTGTTCGGTCTCTCCTTTCCATGCAAAGACGGGAACTCCATCAGTAGCTACGGCAGCGGCAGCGTGATCCTGGGTGGAAAAAATATTACAGGATGACCACCTCACTTCAGCACCTAACTGCCTTAAAGTTTCGATCAGGACGGCTGTTTGTATGGTCATGTGTAAACAGCCAGCTATTCTCGCACCCTTTAGCGGTTTTTGGTCTCTAAATTCTTCTCTAATTGCCATTAAACCGGGCATCTCTGCCTCTGCAAGGTTGATCTCCTTTTTTCCCCATGCGGCAAGGGAAATATCTTTTACTTTATAATTTAATGTTTTTTCCACTGTTATGTTGTTCATTTTATTAAATCCTTGTTAATTAGAACAGATATTTGAAATTTACTATATAATAATACAAAGTTAAGGAATATAACTAAAAAAGATAAAAGATTGTTGAATGGGGGAGAATTGAGGTTAAAGGATTTACTCCTCCTGCCATATGAACTTGCCGGTTTTGTCAATATAACCAAACGATCCGGTTTTGTAACCGCCAAGCCTTACTCTAGCCAATCCTCCGGAAAAGGTTGCAGGAATATCAAACTGATAGCTAATTACGAGCTTGCCCGTATTGTCTATATACCCCCACTTGCTTTCTTTTGACTCTTGAACACATGCCATACCCTCGAAGAAATGGTGTGCTCCATAAAACTGGGGATTAACAACGATCATACCCTTCTTGTCAATATATCCATATTTACCAGATTTAAAAGAGCCAATTCTGATCAATGCAATACCATCAGAAAACTTAAATGCCCTGTCAAACTGGGGCTCAATAGCGAATTTGCCTGTTTTCTCAACAAATCCCCATTTCCCTGTTTGTTCATCACCCATTCTAACATTTGCCAGACCTTCGGAAAAATCAAAGCAATCATCAAACCTGTAACCCAAGACCAGCTTACCGGTTTTATCAACAAATCCCCATTTTCCTGATTTGTAATCACCCTGTTTGACCCTGGCTAATCCTTCATGGAAATCATAGGCAGCATCAAACTGGGGTTGGACAACAAATTTTCCGGTTTTATCAATAAACCCGAATTGATCTCCCTGTTGAATTCTTGCCAATCCATCTGAAAAACTATAAGCAAAATCAAACTGGGGCTCAATTACAAATTTCCCGGTCTTGTCAATAAAACCCCATGTAAGTTCTTTTTTTACAGCAGCCAATCCCTCTGAAAAATCAAAAACTTTAATAAAGATGGGCTCGATAATAAACTTTCCTGTTTTATCAATATAGCCTCTTTTTCCTGTTAATTTTACATGTGCCAAACCTTCTGAAAATACAGACGCGTAATCAAATTGGGGTTTAATAACAACATTTCCTTGTTTGTTTATATACCCATACAATTTGCTGTCGGACATGGGATACAACCCTTCTTCCTGGGCAAAAAGAGTACTGCAGCTTAATATTAAGCCGAAACAGAGTATCTTTTTCAATGAGACTTTATTCATTTTAAATTTATTTTAATGTTATTTTGACTTGCAAATTTCGCACTAAATTAGGAAAAATAAAATTAATTGTACAAATAAATTATTTTATATTTGCCATAAAGAGAAATATAAATGAATTTATATGGGTATTTATCTTAAAAAAAACATTGAAAAAGATACCATTTTAGGGCTTTGGAAAATTGAAGAAACCATTGATTGGTGTATCTCCAGGTTACAATTAAATGAAAATGATCTTAAAATACTAAACTGGTATAATAGCAAACACAGGCGGCTACAGCGGTTAATCACACAACTTCTGCTTCAAAATATGTTAAACCATAAAACAAAAGTTGAAATTAAATATGATAAGAACGGTAAGCCGAGCTTACCTGACTTTCCTTATGAAATTTCTATTTCTCATTCAAAAATATTCGTTGCAATACTCATATCCAAAACATATAACATAGGAATTGATATTGAACAGATAAACCCAAAGGTAGAACGAATCTCAGAAAAATTCATAAATTCTTATGAATTAAAGCAATTTAGTGCCGGTTTAAATAAGGAAAATATTGAACAAATGCATGTTATCTGGGGTGCAAAAGAATCACTGTACAAGCTGTATGGCAAACGGAACCTGAATTTTAAAGAAAATCTTCTTACAGAGCCATTTGATTACAAACAAAAGGGTGTAATAAAAGCGAGGATATCAACAGGAAATAAAAACCGGCAATTTTCGCTTTATTACGAAAAAATAAAGGATTATATGCTGGTATATGTGATGGGAGGGGAATAGAGGTATGTTAACTATAATTTTGTCAAAATTTAACTTTTTAGTACCAAAAAAGTTAATTTTTGCATTTCGTAGAAAAAAATATTTATATGATATTAGTAACTGGCGGAACGGGCTTATTAGGGTCACGGCTCATCTATGATTTGGTAAAGGCGGGTGTGAAGGTGAGGGCTATTAAACGAGCTGAAAGTGACCTGACAACCATTCAAAATATTTTTAATTATTATTCACCTGGTGAAAAAAGCCTGATAAATAATGTTGAATGGGTGAATGGGAATATCATGGATATTTATTCGCTTTTAGAGGCAATGAATGGTGTCAGGGAAGTTTACCATTGTGCAGCTTCTGTGTCATTTAATCCTAAAACGCTCCACAAGATGATGAAAGCAAATATCGAAGGAACAGCCAATGTTGTAAATGCCTGCCTTGAGAATAGTATCCGGAAGCTTTGCCATACGAGCTCGGTCGCTGCAATTGGCATTATTAAAAACGGGAAGGAAGCCAACGAAGATACTTTATGGAGACAAACACCGAAATATTTAAATTATTCAATCAGCAAGTTTCTTGCTGAACGGGAGATCTGGCGTGGTATCGAAGAGGGGCAGGATGCGGTGATCGTCAATCCCTCAATTATCATAGGCCCTGGCAATTGGAGAAAAAGCAGTGCAAATATGTTCCCGAGAGTGTGGAATGGATTGCCTTATTATACTTCAGGGACAAATGGTTTTGTTGATGTAAGGGATGTATCCAGGGCAATGATCGTTTTGATGAAGAGTGAAATAAAAAGCGAACGTTTTATCATCTCATCTGAAAACAAGCCGTACAAAGAAGTCTTTGAACTAATAGCTGATAATTTAGGGAAAAAACATGCTAGCATAAAGGTAACTCCCTTCCTGGCTGAGATCTTATGGCGGCTGGATAAAACAAGAGCATGGTTTACGGCTTCCCGTCCGGCAATAACAAAGGAAATTGCCAGGGAAGCGAGCTTGAAGCGACAATATTCCAATATAAAGATCAAAAAAACTATTGGCTTGGATTTTATCCCTGTTGAAGAAGCAATAAAGCATACTTCGGAGATATTTCTTAAGGAGACATAGTTACACAAATTGATTTAAAAAGCAATTAATCTTACGTGCTTAGGAAATTAAAAATGTTGCGTGTGCCTTCTCCGAAGTATTCTACGAAGGACGAAGTCGTTCGCTCATGCCTGAGCAGACCCAAGCATGCTACGGCAGACGTAAGCCTGGCTGCTCGCTACTGGCAACTGGCAAGAATGATATAATATGAGTTGCCGAAATCTAGAAATTTGGCCGGAAACTAAATAATTTTATTGATAGAATTGAACGCGATCTAGCGAGAGGCGAGAAGCGAATCAGTTATCTTTTCTTCTCACCATCCTCCTCTGCCTGCCTCTTGCTTAGCTCAATGATCACCTCCTCATATATCTGCTCAAAAATTTCAGGGTGCATAGTATAATATTCAAAGCTCCTGTCAAATTCTTCTTTGCTTATATTATGAGACTGGAGAGCTGAATTATAGTAATCAATAACTTTTCCCTTTTCTTTTTCAACTCTTATTTTCTTAACAACCAATGTTGCTTCAATCAGTTCAATGTCAACCATTACCTGTATCATCCTCTCTTTAGGCAATATATCCCCAGGGATTATTTCCTTTTTATTAATACTATTACAGGCAAAAAAGATTATCAATATAAGAAAAAATAAATATTTCTTCATAAATTCGGCACTTATTAATTGTAAATAACAAACAAAATTATATTAAATAAAGAACATAACTTCGTAAGTTGATTAAAAAATGTCTCTCGCAAAGACGCCAAGAACGCAAAGAGAATCTTTATGACAGAAAACAAAATTAAAAGACCCTCAGGGTTTTTGAAACCCTGAGGGTCTGGGTGCCAGACGTAGACCTGGCTGCTCGCTTCTGGCAACTGGCAAAAATGATATAATATGAGTTGCCGAAATCTATAAATTTGGCAGAAAACTAAATAATTTACAACTACTCAGGTGATCTTTATTAGCCACAGATTGCACGAATTTTTTACAATAATTTTATTGATAGAATTGAACGCGATCTAGCGAGAAACGAGAAGCGAGCAGCAAGGAGCAAACAATATTAACAAGTAGCGGAACACTTATCAGTAAAGGAAAATTCTTGAAATGAAGCGAAGCGGAATTCACAAACACCTTTTAAAACAAACAATATAGTGAGTAAATTCCAAGACAATAAATCACCTATTATGATAAAAAAATATTTGATTTCTGCCGTTTTTTGCATTGTGTGCGGTTTTTCATTTTCACAATCTGAAATCACCGCTTTTACTGCAACCGGAAGAGGCGGGGCTGCAACAACATTTGTTACCGATTACCAGTCGCTTGGCATCAATCCCTCCAATCTCGGCTGGAAATCTCCTTTCAATGACCATATTGTGTCTATTGGTTTAATTGAAGGCGCCTACTCGGTTTATTCGGAAGCGCTCGCAAAACCTGATTTGAAGGAAAGTATAACGAATTTTGAATCCGAAAAATTTACTTACCAGGAAAAGGTAGATGCAGCCCAGGCATTTACCGAAGCGGGGTTTGCAATAAATGTTGACTTGTCGCTCTTTGCCATTGCAGTCCAGCCAAATGAAAAAGTGGGCGGATTTGCTTTTGGCATAAGAGAAAGGATACAATGGTATTCAATATTTAACAAGACTATTTCCGATATCCTGTTCATGGGATATAATGCAGATTATTTTACCTCTCTGCTACTGGATGACGGAAATATTATCCCAAAAACAGATAGCGTACAGCAATTGATAGAATCAGGTGATACCAGTTTGATAAATAATGTTGCGGAAGGACTTATAGATCCGATTCAGGCAAAACTGTTTTCCGTACTCCTGAAAGGTTCAAGAATATCATTATCTTGGTATAGGGAGTATAACTTCAGTTATGGAAGGAAAATAGTTTCCAATGATAACTTTTCTTTATTCGGTGGCATAGGGTTAAAATATTTAACTGGTATGGCAATTCTGGATGTCAGGGCAGAAAATAGCGAGCTGGAAGCTTTTTCAGCCATCACACCCATTCTTGATATAAATTACGGTGACTCAGCCATTGCCCAAACTTCACCTGTAGAACAGACCGGAAATCTTCCAAAAAGTGTAGGTGCCGGTTATGGTTTTGACATAGGATTCAGCGCTATTATAAAGGAAAAGCTCAAAATCGGCTTTGCCGTTAATGATATCGGTTCTATTACATGGGATGGAAACGTATTTGTTGCAAATGATAATTTCCTGATGGATATGAGCTCAGCAGGGTTCGGTAGCTACAATTTATTCCAGGAAGCCGAGGATATAGTTGGTGAGAACGGGGTTATAAAATGGGACGGAATAACGGAAAAGAAGACAAATTTACCGACAAATATAAGAGCTGGGGCAAGCTTTCAACCATCAGACAAATTCGAAGCCGGTATTGACCTGATAATTCCCGCCAATGATGTTGCCGGCAACTATAAAAAAATGCTCTTTGCCTTTGGGTTAGATGTTAAGCCAATACCCTGGTTAAGACTTTCAACCGGTATAACTACCGGTGGCAACTATGGATTTAACCTTCCTGCAGGAATTGCTATTATACTGGGAGAAGGAACATGGGAAGCCGGGGTTGCCTCAAGAGACGCCATCACATTCTTTACGGAAAACCGCCCGACCCTTTCCTTAAGCGCGGGGTTTTTGAGGTTTAGGTTTTAATTAATACATTAAAAGTCAAGTATATATCAATTTTGGCAAAAAATAATTAATGAAGTCATAAATTCCTTAATTGACGTCATATTGCTACGAAATACGAATTTTTTACGAAAATACGAAACGTGCCCTCTTCACAAGCTACATAGCTATGTAAACAGCAATTACATAAAATCCATTTCCAGTAAATTCGTATATTTTCGTATTTCGTAGATAAAATACTTATTCCCCTATTTGATTCTGGTTTGTCCTGCTTATGCTTCCGTCTGTGTAATCACCTGAATCGCTTTAGCGGCATCAAACATTCTTTGGGCAATTTTTTCCGGGTATATTTCTCCCTCTATATCTGATATTTCAAAGGTGCTGTTACCGGCTTTAACTATAACAAAAAAGTGATATTCAGGGTCCATTTCTGCACCTGGGATCTCCCGTTTATAAAACAATGCTGATTCCTCATCAATTAAATACTCGGCTTGATATACAGCATCTCCTTCAATATCTGCCTTTTTTGAAGCCATATTTCCTTCTCCTCCGGCTATTTGAACCTGAAAATTATTGCCAACCATAATATCTACCCCACCCAATGAGTTTTGTTCAACTGTCAATTCTCCTATGGTTGAATCGGGAACATCAATAATTAATGGAAGGTCAAATTCGCTCAAATCAATTTCCGTCAAATGATTTTTCCTTAAATATTCAGTGCGGTCCACTTCTTCGGATGATTCTGAATTGCACCCCGCAAATGCTATTATGCAAGGCAGTACGAGTAATAAAATTATTCTTTTCATTTTAATTTGTATTTAGTTTATAAATAATCTTTTATTCAGGGGCAAAAATAATAACATATTACAATTTAACCCAAATAATGCAACAAAAAAATGTAATTAAACGTTGTCATTCCCGTCCTGGGCAAAATGCTTTTTTACAGATTGGGTGCAAATAGCGAATTTACACCTCACCCCTGCCCTCTCCTTTCCCTCCTGTAAGTAGCCGAAGAAGGAGAGGGAGACCCAGCGCTCAACACATCCTCTGTGCCATCCGCTGGTAATGAGTATTACCGAAGTGCTGGAAAATACTTTTTTGAAAGGTAGGTGCAAATATCCGGTAGATCCCTGCCTCCCGGCAGCTACGGTGTACCCACATATTTTGATAAATATACATTAATGACATTGGTATAGACGTTTAATGCGCACAAATTCAGAAATAAATTTCAAATGTCGAATATCAAATGAAAAATATTAAAGTTTTTCATTTTTCATTTGATATTCGACATTTATTATTTGAACAATACAAGCGAATATTCAATATCCTATGGAAATATGAATTTAAAGCTGTTTCTCAAAACATATTCGTTAATATCACCAT
>JBDRNO010000179.1:0-7523 GCA_043811005.1 Bacteroidota bacterium
TTCAAGTGATTTTATATAATTATCTAATGCCCGGTCGTAATCGTCTGTATGTAAATAAGCATTGCCTATTTTATTTAAAATATTGGCCTGTTGTATTTCATTATTTTTGTTTTTATATATTTTTAATGATTTTTCAAAATAAGTAATTGCCATATCATACTTATTACTGTCATTATAATGACAGCCAATTTTATAAAACAGTATTGCTTTTTCACTATCTGTGGGTTTTTCTGTAAGCGCTTTCAGGCTGTCAATTACAGAAAGGTTTTGGGATAAACCCATACTATTTGCAAATAGAAATAATATTAATGTTAGTATTATTTTCATGTTTTCGCCGTTCTGATATTGTAAACTGCCCTGCCTTCAGCAATGATTTTTTCTTTGTTTAATTATTTCTGTCATAATAATAAAACTTAAATATTAAACTAAAACAAAAATAGTAAATTTGAATGAAATACTGTTTGTACTTTTATCGGACAATACACACATACAATTTGATTATTAGCAATCCCGACTTGACGATACAGAACAGGCATATTAAACTATGTTGATAACAATGTTTCGTGTTGCTCGTTATGAATTATGGGTTGACCCGCAACGCAAAACTCGTAACCCGCAACAGTTTATTTCCCGCTTAAGCGGTTTTTATTTTTAAATATCGTTTTGAAATAAATGTAGAATTTTATAATATGTTAAATAGAAATTATAATCACAGCAGATCAATAACTTATGAACAATTTTCAAGGGAAATTAGACCTTCTTGCCTTTGGCGCTCATCCCGATGATGTTGAATTATGTTGTGGCGGCACTTTATTGGTTCATATTGACAAAGGTAAAAAGGCGGGGATCATTGACCTGACGCGCGGGGAATCGGGAACCAGGGGAACGCCTGAGATACGGCAAAAAGAGACTGAAATAGCTGCCGGTATTCTGGGTGTAAGTGCCAGGGAGAATCTCTGCTTTGAAGATGGCTTTATCGCTAATGATAAAGCACATATTGTTGAAGTGATTAGAGTTATTCGTAAATACCGTCCCGATATCGTTTTAACCGATGCTTTTTCTGAGCGTCATCCCGACCATAGCAAAGCAGCGCAATTAGTTACAGAGTCTTGCTTTTTAGCTGGTTTGCGAAAGATAGAAACAATATCAGATGGTGAAAAACAGACTGTTTGGCGCCCCAAAGCAGTTTATAATTATCTCCAATTCCGCATGAAGAAACCAGATATTATTGTAGATATTTCAGATCATCATGATAAAAAGATGGAAGCTGTAAAAGCCCACAGGTCACAATTATACAATCCCGATTCCAATGAACCTCAGACAATAATATCTTCCCGGGACTTTTTGGAGACCATTACTGCAAAAGCGAGAGTGCTCGGAAAACAGATAGGTGTGAAGTTTGCCGAGGGTTTTACTGCCGGGCGCTATATAGGAGTTAAGGACCTGTTTGACTTAATATAAGACATCCCCTTTTAAAAACCCTCAGGGTTTTTAAAACCCTGAGGGTTTAGGTTTGAATAGGTTTGAGGGTTTAGGTTTTTGTTTTTTATTAGTTGATCCTAATAAACTACCAGCTTCTCCGTCCTTGTACCCGAAGAATTACCTGCACTTAAGAAATATACCCCTTTACCATGCTCTGACTTGTCAATTTGTTTTACGAAACCGCTTGAAATATTATCAATTTCTTCGGAGTAAATCAGTTGTCCGATAATGTTTCTTACTTCAATCAGGTACTCTTCTCTATTTACATTATTAAATTCAATAATAAATTGACCGTTGTTTGGATTTGGATGGATACTAAATATTGTTCCTGGCCCAATTTCTGAGATTCCCGTACCCTGAGGTATATTAACGGTCAAAGAACCGGTACACCCGTTGGCGTCTGTAACAGTTATGGTATAACTACCCGAAGAGAGACCTGTTACTGTTGCTGAAGTTTGTTCAGGTGTAGTATTCCATGAATAAGTATAAGCTCCGGTGCCTCCCATAGCGCTAATAGTAGCAGCGCCATTGCTCAAGCCGGGCGTTTCAGGAGTTACAGATACTGTATCAACTTCAATCGCATCAGGTTCGGTAACATCAACACTAATACTTGAGGTACATCCATTAAAGTCGATAACTGTAACAGAATATGTTCCTGCAGATAGTCCGGTTACTGTAGAATCTGTACTTCCGCTTGGTGTCCATATATATAAGAATATGGTTGTGTACCACCTGTAGGAGTTACGGTTGTTGTACCGTCACTGCTGCCATTACATAATGTTTGTGTAGCTGATGTAGTTAATGTTGCTGCACCGGAATCATTGACTGTAACAAATGCTGAGTTTTGGCAGCCAATGGCATCAGTGACTGTGACAGAATAAACTCCGGCTTCCAGATTAGAAGCAGTCGCAGTAGTCTGTGCAGGAGTGGTATTCCATGAATATGAAAAATTCGGGGTACCTCCTGTTACAGAAACAGAGGCAGTAGCATTGGCAACGCCACAAGTTGAATATGTAAAACTTGTGGATAATACAGCATCACAAGGAGGAGCTTTTGTATTAAGCCGTATAAAATAAGTATAAGTTGTGGTATAGTACCATGTCCCTCCATTTTGAAAGAATGATGTTTGAGGAGAAGGAGGAGGAGCGCCGGGATCGAATGCAACATAAACCGAGTCACTATAAGACTCAAATGCTGCAATATATTCTCCGGGAAGTAATTGTGTTTCAGGGATCGGTAGGGTAAACCAGCTTCCCAGTTCTGCTGCAGTTAGAGTATGGAAACCACTTGATGCAACAGGAGTAGTTAAAGAGTTGTCATATAAATGAAAAACTATAATTTGTCCGGAAGTGGGAGTGAGACCAGTTAACAAGACAGATATTGAAGTAGCAGTATCAATAGTGTTTATTTCATAGAGAATTCCTCGCTGGCTTGTAGTACTGATATCAGTTCTTACTCCCCATCCTGTATAGTTATTATTGTCCCTTGCATAGATAGTATCTGATATTGTGAAAATATTTGTTATAATATTATCAGCAGGATTGGCATCAGTCGCGTCAGAGCTTAGCATATAATTTATTGTATAATTCCCTAAGAATGAAGGAGTAAAAGTAGTATCATTAACAACAAGGGAATCATATGAACAAGTTGGTAATGAAATTGGAATACTATAGTCGTTGAATACAGTATCAAGGTCATTAATAATGTTAGTATTGAGTATAACATTAGTTTGAGTATTGCCCCCATAGTTTGCTGCTATACCTGAAAAAGTCATATTAGTGATATGATTAATTGGAGTTTGAGTATAGTTGGGGAAATAAAATTCAGATTGCAATGTAAGGTCATTATCCGGAGCTTCAATAATTTTTATATCGTCAATCATCCAGAAATATACTCTTGCAGACCAGCCAATTTTTATATAAACGGTTGGTTGATTGCATGCCACTGCAGAAATATTGATCCTAACAGTGTCAGGATCGGCAGAAGCAGTATTATTTGGGACATCTCCCTGGACGGTATAATCGGTCCAATTAATATTATCATTACTTACCGATACTATAAGATCTATGCTGTTATTTTTTCTGAATTTTTGTTCAAATTCTAAAATAACTCCAGAATATCCTGAAAGATTAATTGCGCTTGTTGTAAAGTAGGATTCAAGATATTGATAGGTTGTACCTGAAGGTTGACCATAAGTGAAATGATTAGCCGAATCGGGATCGCATATAAGAAAACCATTTGATTTAGTAGTGGATTTTATTGCTGAATCTGCTGCTGTTGCGCTACTGCTGTTCCAATATCCCCAGGAACCGTCATGAGAATATACCCACGGGCAAATTCCCGATAGATCACTTATTGTCCACCCTGACGGAAATCCGTTTCCAAAATCCTCATACCATATTGTATCGCCACCTGCTTTTATTTTTTTCGCATAGCCAATTCCGTTATTTGCTGTAACTGTTGTTTTCTCTGCAACATCCTGATCAGGAAAAGCTTTTTCCTGACCGGTCAATGATAATTGTTGTTGAACTTGCATTATTCCCTGAGCAAAAGGGAACGAACAAGCCATTATAAATGCTGTTGTAAATATTACCTTTTTCATGTTTTAGTTTCCTATTTGGTGTTGGTTTATCCAAGTTAGGTTATTTGCTGGGTAAATATAAATTTTTTTATTATAAAAAACCCTCAGGGTTTTTAAAACCCTGAGGGTTTAGTCAAGTAAAAGTAAAGTTATTTATTAATTTTAATAAATGATCAGCTTCTCCGTCCTTGTACCCGAGGAGTTACCCACACTTAGGAAATATACTCCTTTACCAGGTTTTGACAAGTCAATTTGTTTTATTAAACCTCTTGAAATATTATCAAATTTTTGAGAGTAAATGAGTTGTCCGATAACATTTCTCACTTCAATGAGGTAATCGTCATTATATACAATACCGAATTCTACAAAAAATTGACCATTATTAGGATTTGGATGGATGCTGAATGTTGAACCTGGATTAACTTCTGAGATTCCCACTACTGGTGGTTGATCAACAACAATATTATTAAAAATATCTGTGCAGCTTTTTGAATCTACAACAATAACTGCATATGTTCCAGCTACAAGACTGCTAATATCCTCCAGGGTAGATGTATATGAATTGGGACCTGACCATGTATAAGTAAATGGTGGTGTACCACCGGTTACTGTAATATCAATAGCCCCGTCACTACCAGCATTAACAGTTACATCAGTTACAGATGCTGAATCAATTGAAGGCAGAGGGTTAATAGTAATAGTTGTGGTAGATGAAGTATCACTGTCACCACAAACGTTATAAGCTATTACCCAATAGTTTCCGGAATGAGATACATCATTTAAAGAAAGAGTGTTAATAGTTTCACCGTTCGACCATAAATAGGATCCCCCAGTTCCGGCACCTGTAGCTATTAAACCAGTTGTTTCAAGACCATCGCAAAATTCGGTATTACCCATTATAGTAACAGTAACTGTAGGGGGAGGAGTATTAGATACTGTTATATTAGTAGTATCAGCCCCTGCACAATTCATTACGTATAAATAATAAGTCCCAATAGTATCAGCATCGATTGATTGAGCAGTATCGCCTGTTGACCATATGTAAGTTGCGCTTGGTACTGTTCCTGCTGTTAATGTGGTTGAACCTCCAGTGCAGAAGGTAGTATTTCCGGAAACGGAAGCGACCGGTAACGAAGGTAAGCTTATTGTGATGGAATCTTCAGATGTACCGCCACAGTTTGTAACAGAAACTGAATAAGTACCTGCTGAATCAACTTTAATCGTTTTAGTGGAATCACCTGTTGACCATACATAAGAGGCTTGAGATACCGTATTTATAGTTATCCATGTAGAGTCTCCGTTACAAATAACATAATCCGTAGCAGATAAAGAGAAACTCGGAGGACTTGAATATGGGCTTATTGTGATTGATTCTACGGTCACTCCACCACAGTTGAATACAGTCACTGAATAAGTACCTATTAAATCCACAGCAATAGTTTGGGTGGTTTCACCTGTTGACCAGGAATATGTGCCACCGGCATTACTTGTGGCAGTGATCCATGATGTATCGCCATCACACATCTCGGTTGTTGTGGCAGATAGAGATACAATGGGAGGATCAGAAGGTGCACTTACACTAATGGATTCCGTGATAACTCCACAAGGTGTGGTGATATCAACCGTAACTGTTCCGAAAGCTCCTGAATAATATGTGGATGGTGTTGTTGCCCCGTTTGACCACGAATATGCAGTTCCGCATGATGCTGTCAGCAATACAGAATCACCAATACAGAATAAAGAGTCACCTTTGAGGGATGTATAGCAATACCAAATTGGAACTGCATCGAAGTCTGTGACAGGGACTTCAAGATAAACGATTTCATTCATCGTGAAAGGATCCTCATCACCCCTTACAGCCAGACCGGGCTCGAGATCTCTTTGATATACTAGATGTATGTTGTTATCAACATCACACGCCATTGAAGCAAATACACACTCGGCATAATCATTGTCAGGTGTCACATCAACCGGGGTTGTCCATGAACAACCACCATCGCAGGATTTAGTGATATAAACATGCCTGTAGAACTGACCATTTATATCAAGAGTTTCCATAATGGCAGAGTAGGATAAGTAAATACATCCGTTGGCATCAATACCTGCACTTGGGAAACCTGACATTGAAACAAAGTAAAGTGCGATGTCTACCGTGGGATAATTATCCAATAATATTCCGCTACCGTCAATATCCAATGCCCCTGCAATCCAAATAGGAGGATCAGAGCCAAAACTTTCGTTCCAGTACATCACACCATTGGTTCCGGGGAAATATGAATAACTGCCATCACCGGGAGTATCATCCAATACACGCATCAGTCCGTAAAATATATGAGCCATGCCGTTTTGATCCAAAAGCACTGCACCGGCTCCGTCACTTGTTTCAATTGTATCGGCAATACCGTCATCATTTACATCTGATATATCCGTACCGTCCATGTCATATTTATCAAGAGGAAAATCGTTTACAACGGTTATAGTCCAGTTATCACCATTGTCAGTTGATTTTGCGAGCAGCACATCGCCAAATTCACCAAAATAGACAAATGCGACAGTATCTCCCCTTGTTTCAGCCATTGAATAACTATCACCGCTCATAGATTTAAATTTGCTTGAATCTATACCGGTAATGACTTGATCCTGCTTATCCCATGTTATGCCTCCATCCAAAGACCTGAAGTATAACAGATGACCGTCAACACCCTTATGCACTATGCCCCCATTAGCAACAGGGCATCTTAAAGAAATGTGATGAATGGTTTGCCCGTTTGAGCCGCCAATTGCCATCCTGTTCCATATTTGATCATCATTGGTTATATTTGATAAAGTCCATGAGCCAGAACCAATAGGACTAATACCCATGGTAAGTTTAGATTGTGCAATATTATGACAAAGAAATACTTCATTTCCAGTGGATGTGGTTGCAATATTAGGCCACCCTGTTTTTTCCGGTTCTATTCTTGATGTCGGTATTGAACCCCAGCTAGTTCCGTTAAAAAAGTTATAGCCGGTTCCTCTATCTGCAGCTGCTGCATCATAAGATTCGCTATAGGTCCAAATGGCTGAAATTGTTCCGTCACCGTGATTCTTGATCCTGTTTTGCACAGAAGAATTAGATTGCAGGTCATATGTTGTTTGACCTATAATTGCCTCGGTGGGAGCTTTTTTAAAAGTCCCTGCCGGGATGGGGTTGGATATTTTAGATGAAGCTTTTTGCTTCGCACTCATGTTTGAATTGGTTTCGTATCCCGAAATAACATTTTTACTGCGTAAAACTGGCTTATCCACAGATGGATGAACCTTGGTAATGTAGGTTTGAGAATTTACTGACATAGCAATTCCAATTACGCAACCTAAGAGTAAAATTTTTTTCATTTTGATTTTTTTTTAAAATTAATAAATAGTTAATTGCTTTTGTTTGATTTTTATTTAACAAGGGGCAAATTTATGATAATAATTT
>JBDRNO010000180.1:0-12206 GCA_043811005.1 Bacteroidota bacterium
ACATACTCAATCTTTGCATCATCAATATTTTCAAAGGAAGTCCTTTTTGGCCTTTTCGGGGATGTTTCTTAGAACTAATAAGTTTTAACGGCTAAGTTCTAAACATTACAGCAAAATGATTACAATTGCACAGCTAAGATCATTATTGTTACTTCTAATAGTTTCATTTTAAAGAAATTGCAGAATTACCTCAATTGGTTTGCCTATACAGAGAAACTATCAAAAACAACCATCAAGCAGTGTTTTTCCACAATCCCTGCATCCTCAACAGCTTATGAGTTGTTCAGACATAATAACTAAAATGCTGTAACTATTAGAACTTAGCCATAAAAAGTAATAACACATAAGCTGAAATAGAATGGGATCAACTAAAATGAATTCAATTGATGTGTAGAAAAGATGGCAAAAAGTTAGTGTCAAAGATCAGATTGTAAAGAAAGGCTTGAAAGGAGATATTTGGACTTCCTGAAAGCAGGATGAGCCTGATTACGTGTACGTTATAAAAACCGACAACACTTCCGTCAACAAGAAATTTAAAACCCCTTGCAGATCGTTGATCTTTAAGGGGTTATAATTTGAGGTTGTGGTGCCACTCGTACTATTTAAAGTAAGCATAAAAAGTATATATTTGTATTATTATGGATCGTAGTGAAATAAATATCAGTATCATTAATTACCTTAAGCCATTTGGGCCTGAGCGAATCGGTATTTTTGGCTCTTTTGCAAGAAAAGAAGATACACCTGATAGCGATATCGATATATTAGTGAAATTCAAGGAGACAATTTCATTGCTGGATCTTGTAAAAATTCATAGGGAGCTGTCCCAAATCCTGGGGAAAGAGGTTGATTTGGTTACCGAATCTTCTATTAAAAATGAAAGACTAAAAGGATACATCTATAATGATCTTAAAAGTCTGCTGCAAAATCTCACCTGGATAAAGTGAATCTTTTTTGTTACAGTTTAAAAGAAATAATACTGATTTTTATGTTGTAACAGAGCACCACCAGCCCCCAAAGAGTCTTTTTGCAGTTTGCTGATTAGCCAATTAGACGGCAGTTTGTGTATATATTCAATGCAGCCATATATACAACCATCTTTTAAAACTCTCGATCAAACTATCTCCTTTCATATTCCATTAAGTTAAGAATTTTAGCTTAACTTACTGTCCGGATAAATGTAGCAGTTCCAACCACTAACAAGACAAGCCTAGCAACCGGTAAGCTGTTACAATAGCTGTCATCTTAAGCTCCAAAATCCTCATCTATTCACCAATATCAAAGCTCATTTTCTTCCCCTTATCATCCTTTTCCGGAATTCCAAAGTTAAAAAGGATAGTGATACCAAACCGACGGTTGTCGGAATATCGGTCGCCGTAGGTGTCTATGTTCCCCTGGTTGAGGCGGAACGAGTTAACCATCGTACGTAATAGATCTCTGGCGCTGAGCGTTATGGAGAGCTTTTTGTCGAGGAATGTCTGGTTCAGCCCAAGGTTTAACTGACCGAAAGTATCCATCTCGTAGAAGTTCATCTGTCCTTTCGTTATTACAAAACCGCTCATGGTGATACGCGTTTGAGGCATCAGGCGGAACGCGTGGTAAGTAAAAAACCGCCAGCTTCCCCTTCGGAATGTAAGACTCTGGCTTTCATATACTCCGTCGTATTCGTTGAGATTGTACTGAGCTCCTGCATAAAAGAAATACCTGTTAGTTGGAGGGATACCTCCCATAGCCCGAAAATAGGTCTCAGTGCTTCTGCCCAGGTTGTCGAAGGTACGGTAAGCGACATCCTCGCGAAGGTTGTCCTGGTAAATTACACTTGAAAAAATATTTCGTGTATAGCTTTTCCCAATAGCAAAAATTGGCATATCATCAAAGCTGATGTTGAGTTCGAAGTTTTGGGTGAACTGCGGTTTCAGACCCGGGTTGCCTGTCTCGTAAAAAAACTGGTCGATATAATTCACTGAGGGATTGAGGCTTTCATAACCAGGACGTGATATCGTTTTCCGGTAAATGGCGTAGGCGCGCAGGTCGAACCCGGCCACGCTAAAGAGAGGTCTGCTGAGATAAATATAGGGGAACAAGTCAGCCCGGTTGATTACGAAGCTGGTATCGGAGGGAATGGATTGGATACCTTTCATAAAGGTGTGCTCCATGCGGATTCCTGTTTTCAGCAACACCTCCCAGCCAAGGTTACGCGATAACTGAAGATAGGTAGAGTTTATCCGCTCGTGGTAGCTGAAGGTTTTGGTGCGTAATGGATCCACTGATTCTACACCTTCAATAGTAATGAGATAATCCGACAGGCTTCGATAGTATTGCCAGGTACTGTTGAAGCCTGTTTCCATCTTGATGTTAAGAGGTAGCCTGTATGTGAGGTCTGACTGAAGCTGGATAAAGTGTCTGTGCTGCCTGTTATCACCATGGCCGAGGATCTCATTAGCCGGAGGAAAAACAAAACCTGAACTATAATCCTGTGTTCCATCATTTTGGTTAAATGTGTAAGACAATTTTGTATCCCATTCTGATCCCGCTGTGTCAATCCTGTAAACAGCACCAAACTCCTGCATAACGCTCAGGAATGAAGAGTTGTTACTATTGCTGTTGTCGGTTTCCGAAATTGTCTGTCCACCTGTATCTCTGATAACATTGCTGTTCAAGCCGGCAGTCCTGGGAAGGCTACCGTTGATTCTGCCGTCGTAGCTGAGATTCACCTTTTCACCTGCATCATAGCTAATACCGTAACCAGTGTAACCCTGGTGTGCCCGGCGCCTTGTCTGTGCCGACTGGAAAAGCGAGGTGTCGGATTTTAGCAGCCGCACCGAATTGAGTTCCTCAAGCATATCGTTATGGCTGTATTCAAAGTTGACATAACTGGTGCTCAAGTCGCCGCTGTTGTTTAGGCTGAAACCGGTGAAACGGTTACCATGCACTCCCTGGTTCATTCCTGCCCTGGTGGAACCGAAGCGCCCTATTTTAACCCCGCGTTTCAGAACGACGTTGATAATACCTCCCGAGGTGGAGGCAGAGTATTTTGCTGATGGTGTCCTTATTACTTCAATACTTTTAACACTACTAGGAGGCAGACTGCGCATTATGGTCATTATGTCCTGGGTGCTCATCTTCTGTTCTCTGCCGTTGATGAATATCATTGCCGGTGTAGCACTGCTCAGGTAAATTCCACCATCCTGGTCTACCAGCAGCCCAGGCGTGCTTTCGAGGATCTCCAAGGTGTTGGTGCTGATGCTTGCCATCGATTCAGGGTCAATAATCATTTTATCCTCTACCTGCCGGATGACCGGCCGACGAGCTGTTACGATAACCTCATTCATAAGATAAGCATCCTCGATCATCCGAAACTCGAATTCCTGTTGCCCGGTAGTAATATTTACAGAGGCTTCCAGCGGCTGGAAACCAATATAGCTTATGTTTACAGTATAGAGCCCTTCTTTTAACCTGTCAAACCGGGCGATACCTGTAAGGTCGGTAGCACGGACCAGCTTTTCAGAGTCAAAGACATTGGTTATCTGAACAATAGCCCCAGTAAGAAAGGTTTTTTCATTTTCCTTAACAACAATATTCAATGACTGCCCCTGACAAAAACCTGTCATTACTATAAAAATAATCCCCAGCAGGTATGATATAAACTCTTTACTCCTCATATTACGGATCAAATATATATATCATAATCAAGTTTAAACCTAAAAATAACTTAAAGCAATTTTTAATCTCCAAATTACCTTTAGAGGGATAGTATTTGCTCCGAAATTAGCATTGATGGACGGTTAAACGACGAATATCGTGATTATAATGTACTGACAACGAGTACGTTGAAAAATCCATCACCAATTCCGTCAACAAGAAATTTAAAACCCCTGCAAATCATTGATCTACAGGGGCCTGCGATTTATGGTTGTGGTACTAACGGGACTGCTATCGAACTTTTTGGAGCAAGATTTGCTTAGATTGGTAAAACTTCATTTGCAAATCTAGATGCAACAGAATCCTTTGGAGGAATTTAAAGAAATATCCAGGTTCTAACAATGGTTAATAACATATCTATCCACATTTAACATCAGTAACTCTCAAAAGACGTTGGAAAAACTATTACAAAAAACAAGTATATTTAGAAGTCTAAACCTGTAAACTTTTTTCAGGACGAGTCACTATACTATCCTATTAGTTATCCTTACCCACATCGTTCTTCTTTGGCTTCCCCTTGTCCCCCTGCTCTTCGCATGGACTCTTTGGTCTGTTGTTTCCATTGCCTGACAGAGGCTCCTTATCGGCAATGATACATACCGACCATTGCCCCATCGACCCCGGATTTTTAGTGCTGATCGTAACCGTCAGGTTTCCTGTAAAAAGATAATACTGTCCCGGTCGGATGGTGTATGGCGTACCTTTCACAACAGCATCGCCTCCTCCCGCAATAGGCATAAAGTACAGACTGCTGGCCGGACCTGAATATCTGAAGTTGCTATTTGTCAATGTGTCTCTTATGATGGTGCCCGCTGGTGTAACCATGCAGAATTCCCACGAGGAATTACCAGGATTAATCCTGATTCCGCATGGTTTCTCCTCTTCTATCACCACTGTTCCTGAATATGTGTCCTGACCGCAATCGTTCTTAACAGCAACCCTGATGGTATATGAACCAGGATTGAACTTAAATACCGAACTAATTTCTCCTGTGTTCGGAACATAGGTAAATCCTTCGAATGGGCTGTCATTTATGGTGAAGGTTATGTCGCTCTTGTTTTTCACATTGCTGACAGTTCCTTTCAGCTCATGGGTTGCATCTTCCCTGTTAAGGGCTGTAGCACTGAAACTTATGCCTGGCTTGGGACAAGGTTTCTCAACAATAACCTCTGTTGGTTTGTAAAAGATAGAATAGGTTATTTTCTGTATATCACAATTATTAGCAGCAGAAATAACATAAGTGTTTATTCCTGAAACAAGGGAAGCAACATAAGCTATTTCGTTGCCATTAAAGTTATAATTGGTTATTAGTCTGTTATTTAATGTGATAGAAAACTGTTCCCTGGCAACAATGTTCCTGATCTCTGTCCTTATGGTAAAGGATGGATTGTCAGTTGTTAACTCATTCTGAGCCGGTTCAATCATTTTCAGAACAGGAGGAGGACAGGGTCTGGTCTCCTTAATAATTACCTGTGACTTAACATCCTGCCCGGCATCATTCCTGGCAGTAACTATAATTGTGTTACTGCCTTCTCTTAAAGTTACAGAAGTGCTTATTACAAGTGAGTTATCATCGTATGTAAAGCCGGATATGTTTATTCCGTTGAAGGAAAGCGATATGTTTTCTTTACCTGAAATCCCTGTTATTCTGGCTTTGATATTCTGGAGCGGTTCAAATGTGTTGAATGGGCTGGTACCGGGGTTCAGAATATTAATCGCAGGTGGAACAGCCTTAACTGGTTTTGTATATATGATAGTTGCAAGATCTGAAGCAGAACCGGATTCATTCTTACCTGTTACCTGAACTCTGTTGATCCCTTCTTTCAAAGGGATGTTGGTTTTAACAACCCCCTCAGGGCTGAAATTGAAATTGCTAAAGTTAATTCCGTTTACCCTTACAGTAACATCCTGCCATAATTTTACATTCTTTGTCTGTACTGTTATTGCCAAAATATTTTTCTCAACAGTTAAAGGTGCGGCAGGATCAATAAATTTTATCAGAGGAAGAACTACGGTTACGGGTTTATTATAAATAATTGCCACATCATCCCTGTTGCTTCCTGCTTCGTTTGAACCGGTTATTATGAGGGTGTTTTTACCTTCTGCCAGTGTTATTGTTGATCTGACATTTCCATATAACGGATTATATTCGAACCCTATGTTCTTATTATTCAAAACAACCTGAATATCCTGTTTGCCTTTCACATTCTTAACCCTGGATGTAATTTCAAGTCTTCCTTCGGTAGTTAAATAGGTGCTTCCTGAAGGAACGAATATTGCTGAAGGTACCATCTGGGTTTATCCTATGATCATGAGCCATGTTCTCACCTGTAAGGAAACGAAATTTCCAGTCGACGGATAAAAATGCATTCTCTTTTTTATAGAAATAACTTCCCAGTGTAAAGTCGAATCCGCCTCCTCTTGAGTTTGCTATGTCCGACTGCTGGTAAGCTGCACCAAGGCCAAATCCGATAGTCATGCCGTTGTTGGTTTCAAAATTGGCTTTTTGTGCCACTGTCTTATTAAAGACAAGGAATGTCATTGCTAATAATATCAGGTATCGGTAAGCTGAATTCATCACAAGAGGTTTTAGTTTTGGTACATACAAGACATAAAGGTAAAAAATCTTTTTACTTCATGCCTGTCTCAGCCAGTTTGCTGAATTCCTGCAGCGCCCTTTCTTCATGTCGCATGCCCCGGCGTGTGGCATCATTATCTGGCCGGTGTGTATATTGGTTTAAATGTAACTGTAGTGCAAATTTCTCAATATATCTTATTGCTGTCTTCGACCATTCCAATCCGGCCGCAGGTTTTGCCATTAGATATGCAAAGTATGAGGCGGTGAATTTGCCTAACCTGGCGGTGTGCCATTTGGTAGTACGTTGTTTTATTATTTTCAATACAGTTTTCATAAAAATTGGTTACCAGTTACCGGCTTCCGGTTTCTGACATTTTCATGACTAAATTTTTATAGATTCACTCACACCGCACGAAGGAAAAAGCAAAATTGCTGCAAAGTAATACACTGTTAAAAGATTGTATCTCATCTTTTCAATTTTTAAATATTATGTTCTGGCTTAACAGATAGTTATGAATCATTAACGAGACATTCCTATTCATATCTATCAATTTAGTTAAATTTATTGAAACAAGAACTAAGTGTTAAACAAAAATGTGCCGAACTCAGGACCTCTAACTGTTTGGCTGCTAAATGTAATTCAATATGGCTAATAGGCGACTAACCGAATATTATCGGCCTGTAATGCACTGATCATGAGTACGTTGAAAAATCCGTCACCAATTCCGTCAACAAGAAATTTAAAGACCCCTGCAAATCATTGATCTACAGGGGCCTGCGATTTAAGGTTGTGGTGCCACAAGCCCCAAGTCAACTATTGTTTATAAACATTGTCAGGCTGTAGCTAACAGGGTATTAATAAGATTAGACAGATCCCGGAATTTTACTATTTTAAATTGAAAAAATACTTTCTTATTTCCCTTTTACCAGAATAAGGTATCTCAATCTTGTCCCAAACTTTTAAGCCTGTTTTTTCAAATAATAAGTAAAGTGAATATTCCGTAAAAGGTCTATAAATTTGACAATTTATATCAAAGTTTAAAAGGGCATTAATTTCAGTTTTAACTAATTCTTTGATATTAGTATTGGGATTAGGAAAATGTTCGATAACAAAAACTGATTTAGCTACTCTTTGTGCTTCAATTAACACAGATTCAGAATCTTCACAATGGTGTAATGTTTCATTTAATAAGGAAACATCAAATTCTAAATTATCAAATGGTAAATTCTTTCCATCATAAATCACAAACGGTAACTTTTTTCTTTTTCTTAGGTCAATAATATCTACTGTATTATATCTAATCTTAGGGAAAATCTCAGCAAAAATATGGATAGGTATTGATGTCCCAGTTCCAACATCAAGTACAGAATCAACACCTTCTATATGAGGCCTAAATAATTCAATGAGGTCAAATATTATATCTTCTAACGATTTACTCACAATCATATGTCATATTAATGTGCACTTAAAATTACATTAAATTAAAGAAATTATTTTTCCCCAAATATTTTTAACGGCGAACCTCCCATGTAGATTAAAATAAAAACAGGACGATTATTTAGTTAACTTTTTTTCTCTCTGTTATAAGAAAAGGTTTTTCAGGGAACTGGTTGTATTATTAACTAATATTTTCGAATGAATTGAACGTAACATCATAAATTTTCTCCCCTTTCATAGACAGTATGTATTTGGTTAAAGATAAATTTAATTTAAAACATTCTGCCGGCACAATTCATATACGATGATTCCGTAAAAAAGCAGGGTCAACAAATTCCTAAGGGGAAATGAATTTCCCCCATAATAAGTGGTACCTTTAGAAAGTATTTTACGTATATATCACAAGCCTAAATCCTTCTTTAAATGCGGCAATTGAAAATCACCGAGCAGGTTACCAACAGGGAGAGCCCATCCATGGACAAATACCTGCATGAGATAGCCAAGATTAAGCTGATTACTGCAGAAGAAGAGGTTTCTCTCGCCCGAAGGATACATAAGGGGGATATGGAGGCACGGGACTGTTTGATAAATGCAAATCTCAGATTTGTTATATCTGTTGCAAAGCAGTATCAGAACATGGGCTTGAGTCTTGCGGATTTGATCAATGAAGGAAATCTTGGTTTGATCGAAGCAGCACAACGATTTGACGAAACGAGGGGCTTTAAGTTTATATCCTACGCCGTTTGGTGGATCAGACAAGCTATTATTTATGCACTGGCTAAACAGGTCAGAATTGTACGGCTCCCCCTAAACAGAATGAGTCTTAATCATAAAATAAAAAAGATCATCGCTGAACTGGAACAAAAGTATGAAAGAGAACCAACTATCCTTGAGATATCACAGACATTAGAGCTAACTCCAGTTGATGTGACAGTTGCCATTAAAAACGCTGGGCGGTATATTTCAATGGATGCCCCGCTTGTACAAGGTGAAGAAGAGAACATGTATGATGTTTTATTAAGCGAAGATACTTCTACCCCTGATAAAGAATTGCTAACAGATTCACTAAGGAAAGAAATTGAAAGGGCCCTTAATAAATTGATCCCAAGAGAAGCCGATATTATCAGATCTTATTTTGGATTAAACGGCAAACACATGCACACACTCGCGGAAATTGGTGAGGAATTTAATCTGACAAATGAAAGAGTCAGGCAGATCAAAGCCAGGGCGATCGAAAAATTAAAACATACTATGATATGTAGAATATTAAAAACCTACCTGGGTTAACTTAATCTGCAATCCAGGTGCAAATTAAGTGTATTGAGCACTCTTTCTTGGTTTAGTGTGAGCAGTCTGTTTGTAGTTAAATTTCATTAAACCTTTTACATTGATATTTTTTTGTTTATGTTCTGGATTCAGGTGCTCAGTTGCATTCGGAATCATATGCTCAATGTACTCCGGTTTTAGGTGCCCAGTTTGACTGGATTTTCCATTATAGAGAAATAAATTGATTATTCTCATTTATTTTCAATCCTAATCATATCTCTGATTATTTCCCAGTATCCTTACATAGTAAGCTTCCTCACCGGTTATTTCCAATTCACCAATTGTGTGATTCATTGTTGAAACACCATACTCCTTCTGTTTCCGGAAGTGAATGAACATTGCTGCTAAGTTCACTGCCGCTTCAATTCCTTTTGGGTTTCTGATTATCACTGTTAAAAACATCTTCCAATAATAAAATCCGGTTGCTGAGTTAAAACCTGCCTTATTACAAACCCTAAGGAATGAACGCATATAAATAAGCCATGTCCTGAAATTTGGAGTATATTTATTATGGGGTCTGATATTCAAGCCAGTAAAAACAACCCGCTTATAATAATTCGAAGGTTCATAAATGGCATTGATAACCCGGATAAAATTCTTAAGGATCTCAATACGTGAAATCAGTGTAATAAAGTTCAGACCACTCGTCGTCTGGTCAATATCGCTTTCACCAATTGATCGGGATGCCTGCTGAAACAACCTGCCTTCAGAAGCAAGACGGCGGGTTAATTGAGTATTTGGCAGTGCGTAAAGCAGGCCGATCATTGCTATGCAGATTCCCGATTTCTGGATGGAATCAATCATATTATCGGCAATCTGTCTGCTTTCGCTGTCGAAACCAATAATATATCCTCCATTACTAACGATGCCATACGATAATAGTTCCCTGACAGCATCTTCGATTGGTTTGTTTACATTCTGGGTTTTCTGGATCAGTTTCAGCGTATCATTTTCAGGTGTTTCTATACCAAGAAACACATACCGGAAATCAACATCTTTCATTAACTGAAGCAATTCATCATCATCAGCCAGGTCAATAGAGGTTTCGGTAGAAAAATAAAACGGATACCCGTGGTTTTGAGTCCATGTTTTTAACTCACGCAAGAGGTCTTTAACCTTCTTTTTATTACCAATGAAGTTATCATCAACTATGTCAATATGGCCACGGTATCCTAAATCGTAAATGGATTGCAGTTCTTTGATCACCTGTTCTTTCGACTTAAACCTGGGTATTCGGCCATATAGCTCAATGATATCGCAAAATTCACAATTAAAGGGACACCCCCTTGTAAATTGAAGTCCGATCGAAATATAATTCCGGAAATTGATCAGGTCATATCTGGGAACGACAGCTTTCAGCATATTGGCTTTTTCTTCAGAAAAATATCTTCCCCTTTTTACCCCCTTCTGCAAATCGTTTAAGAACATAAGAATGGTAATCTCTCCTTCACCGAGGACTAAAAAGTCGGCCTCAGAGTAAACATCCGGCTGTGAAGTCGGATCCGGACCACCAACCACAACAATGCGATCAAGATCATGTGCCCGCCGGATGAAATTGAGCATGCTTTTTTGCTGGGGAAGCATTCCCCCTGTACAGACAATATCAGCCCATTTCAAATGGTCATCCAGCAAAGGTTCAACGTTCTCGTCAATTAACCTGAATATCCAATGCTGGGGAAGGAGTGCAGCCACTGTCAGCAATCCAAGAGGGGCAGCCGGATATTTTGCCCCAACCATGTAACAAACTTCCTGGTAATTCCAGAAACTAAATCTTGAAAATTTTGTTTGTACAAGAAGGCATTTGGTATGCCCTCCATGCAAATCTTTCATTTATATCCCTTATCACTAAATAATACGGCAAAGATACGTGAATATCAAATGCCATAGAAGGTGTATAAATTGGTAATTGGTCTTGGTGATCATGCAAAAACCATGACATCTTGAACGTCGGCCGACCAACCTGTTAATTGTCGTTAGAGTGCTTTCCTGACTTTGGCCAGAGTTAAGTGTTTGTTGTTATGCTATGTATGTTAATTGTATTCTAACCGGCCAAATGTGATCAAGACGTCCGGCTTTTGCACATTAAGTAAAAGATTTATAAAAATCTAAAACTTGTCTAATCTTATCCTCAATAGTAAAATATTGTCTACATTCTAAAACTCTACTTCTGATTTCATTTAATTCAGGTTCTTCTCTCAATCTACTTGATAGTTCGCCAATTTCATTTATTACAATACCTATTCGATTCTCTTCTATAAACTCCTGTTGAGTTTTATGACCTAAGGATATAACTGGAAGCCCACAAGAAATGTATTCCAGTACCTTATTAGCTAAGACTGTATCTACATGTTCTTTATTTCTAGCTGTATTAAAACCTGCCCACCCATAGTCATACTGTGTTATCTCTTGGAGTAATTTTTTTGTGCCTAAATGACCATGATAATGGATATAACTATTACCATCAGCAAAAGCATCATAATCTGGATTTTCTTTGGAGGAATAAATGTGGATATGAATTTCTTGATCAGCAATAGCCTTAAAAATATCTTTTAGATCATAATGACCACCTAAATTAACACTATCCAGGCTTCCTTCATAAACAATATGAATTTCTCCATAGTTTTCAGATAATTTTCTCCTTAGAGCAGAAGGCATTAATCTTCCAGGAACATAATTTGGAAATACCAGAGTTGGTTTTTGATCAATTGGATAAGCACTTTCACATGCATCTTTGACACCTGATGTTACAAATATTAACCCATTACATTCAGTTACTGCTCTTCTTTCAATTTCTAAAACATGATGACTTTTTGGATCCAGGGTACCATAAGGTGTGCTTCTTATAGAAATCAAATCGTGAATATCATGGATAATAGGAATTCTCCCTCGAGACGCCTCTATTGCTGATAATGTAAGAAAATCCGGTGCATTATGACTATGAACAATGTCAATATTTTCAGTATAAATCAGTTTTCTTATTTGTGGTGTAAGTTTCTTTTTTTCTAGTTTAATCATCCTGTCAAAGAGTTCATCTCCGTATCCGTAAAATTGTGTTAATGTTTTGTGTGTATAAGCAAAGATTAATTTAACATCATCTTTTGTACTTCTGAGACCCTCAGCGTATTTTAATGCCCTAATACATGGTTGTTGTTGTAAAAATAAAAT
>JBDRNO010000181.1:0-3734 GCA_043811005.1 Bacteroidota bacterium
CCATGGTCATATCCAGGAATTGAAAAACCGTGTTGATTTTCTGTTTTTCCCCATAAGTTTTGAAGAATCGGTAGATGATTCTACCTATTTTTATTGTTACTATTCAAATTATGCTGTCCCTATTTTAAAAAACATTGAAAGCTTGAATGTTAAATCAAAATTGATTTCACCCGTGGTAAGCTTCTCATCGGACTATGAAAAAACGTGTAAGGCAATTTACACCAGCTTCCCCAAAAAAATCAAAGCACAACATACTTTTTATGAAGTTGTTACTGCTTACCGACAAGCCTGTGAATGGTTCAGCGATCGACATAAAAAGCTGAGAAAGTTATTCAATAAACATATGAGCGATTGTACCGATGCAACGGTAATTCTGTTAGGCCGCCCATATCTGACCCTGGACCCAGTCGCAAATCAGCAAATTCCCCACACATTTAACCAGTTGGGCCTCAATGTTTTCTCTTCTGATATGCTCCCGGAAAACATATCCACTAATAGAGCGACAAATCATTATCTGACCTTTAATCACTGGAATTATGGATCCCAAATATTGCAAAGCGCTGAGTATGTTGCCAAATCCAAATACCTATTTCCGGTTTTTGTAACAGCCTTCAAGTGCTCTCCTGATTCATTTATCCTTACCTATTTTAAAGACATCATGGATACCTATAAAAAACCTTATTTAATAGTTCAACTGGACGATCACACAGCATCAGAAGGGCTGGAAACAAGAATCGAATCTGCAGTTACAACATTTACAAACCATATTACCGCAATTCCTACACAGACAATGTCCGTTTCCAAAAAATATTCCTTTAATAAAAGCATGCATAACCGTACAATTTTAATCCCCAATTATGACAACATAAGTTGCAAACTCATCAGCGCTGCCTTTAAAAATGCTGGCTATAATTCGCTTCTGATAGAAGAAACCGAGGAAACAATACAGGAAAGCCTTAAGCATAATGACGGTCAATGTCTCCCGGTAAATGCCATTGTTCAGGGAGCAATACATACCATAGATAAACACAACCTGGATCCTGACAAAACAACTCTGTATATCAACGCTTTTTGCAACCTTTCATGTAATCTTCCCCAATATCCGGTCATGATGAGGAAACTTATTGAAGGATATGGAACAAAATATTCGCATATTGATGTCTATTCCTCACCTTACGAAATGACCGATATGGGTATTGAATTAATTTATAATACATACTGTAGCTATCTGTTGGGTGGTTTGTTGCGCAGAATGCTGTGCAAAATAAGGCCCTATGAAATGTACCAGGGTGAAACAGACAACATCATTGAATATGCAACAAATAAACTGTATAACACTATCGTACGGGGAGAATCAAAGGAAAGTATTTTTACCCATATTGTCCAGAGACTGTCCAGAATTCCACAAATAAAATCATCTGAAAAACGACCAAAGGTAGCCATATTTGGCGATCTATATGTTCGAGACAACGATGTATTTAATAAAAGCCTGATAAAAATCCTTGAAGAAAAAGGTGCTGAAGTTGTAACCACGCCCTATAGCGCAACTATCAGAATGGTGTCGATTAAGTCTTTTAAACTTCTTCAGGAGGAAAAAGACTACATTCCTCTTCTACGAAACAAGTTCTTGTTACAGTTTCTATCCTTCTTTGAAAAGAAATATTATGAAATAGCCAATCGAATTATACAAGAGCCATATCCGTTATTTAACGAAAGCTTGATCGAAAAGCTGCAGCGATACGATGTAACACCAAAACACGGCGGAGAAACTGCTCAAAACCTGATGAAAATATTTCATTTAAAAGATCATTTGCCGGATATTCGCCTGTTTGTGCATGTAAACCCCATTTTCTGTTGTCCTGCACTGGTCAGTGAATCTATTTTCAAAAAAGTTGAATCTGATATTGGCATTCCGATAGTTTCCATTACGTACGACGGAACAAAAACATTCCAAAATGACATTCTTGATCCCTATCTGTATTATTTCAGGAATGCATCTTAAAAAAAATCGTCTATTTAAGGTTCTTCATAATAATCAGTGCCTTGGGATGTCATCCTCGTGAAGACGGGGATCTACATTTTAGTATTTGCATGGGGATTCCCGCCGGAGTTTATGCCCTTAGGGTACGGGAATGACCTCTCCTAAATGCTTCTAATAGGTGCGCATTATTATGAAGAACCATAAAAATTAGCTATTATCTTATTTTAACACGATCCGTTGAAAGAGTAATTAAACGTCCCTTTAAATCATTGAAATTATATGATTTGAAAAACCATCGTATTAACTCTTTTTCCTCTTCCGAAGTTAAATTACCCTTTCTAATATATAGTATAAATTCTGTTTCATCAGGTGGAAAACGAAGATTATTAGTAAAGTGATGATCCCTTGTAATAAGCATAGATTGCTCGTTCTTTGCTAATTCAAAAACATCTCTATCCGATATCCCAGCTGTTGGTTCTTCCATTATTGCCAATACTTCATGATTTATGGATCTAAGAAATTGTACTACGCTTAAACTAACACTTTCATCGATTACTATTTTCATGCTATAGCCAGATCCTTTTCTGTTGCCAAATAAGATGCATATTCAAGACAGGCTTTAATATCTTCCATTGTGATGCGGGGAAAGTTCTGTATTATTATATCATAATCATCTCCGGCAGCAAGGTGACCTAAGATGATATGTACAGGAATGCGAGTTCCTTTAATACAGGCTTCTCCACCACATATGTTCGGATCGGAAACTATTCTATCATCCATTTTTGTCTCCTATCTTCTTTTATAATCACAATAACAATATATTGGTTAAAGATCAATGATAAATTATTAATGGAATTTGTAATGACCAATAACAGAAGGAATATTGATTCTTGTAGGGGCGGGTCCCTGTGCCCGCCCTAAATTAGCATCAATTTGAGGGCGCCCACGGGGAGGCGCCCCTACAGTTTCAATTGAGAATAAAATTCCATGCAAATGATTTGGCATGACAATAAATTCATCAGTTTCAATACTGTTATAAAATTTCGGAATATCTATCCATAGATCAAAAACCATTTTACCAGCATCATTCAAAATTATCTTATTATCCTCAATTTTACCAAATAGATGCTCTCGATCTTTAGAAACAATAGTTACAAAATATGCACCCTCTGTCGAATAATCGAATTCCTTTAATCTTTGGTTTTTTCTCTTATGGATGTCCGGATTATATTTCATGGTTTTGATGGGCTATAACGTCCAGCATCTCCTGGACACGTCTTATTAATAATACATTTTATTTAAACCACATCTATTTCAAAAATGCTACAAATTTTCAAATAATTACTGCTGTAAGTGGCTCAGGTGCATGCTGTTGTTATATTTTCTTTTCTGAATTTGCGTAGATATAAAAAAAGAGTCGACGTGGCGAAGGCAATAGCATTGCCTGTGGCCATCCCGTGGTATTTCTTTGTCTAGCAAATTTCATTATACAAATCTTTCCATTCAGGATTCATCGATTCAATTAATTCTATCTTTTTCTTCCTAGATCCACTTTTGATTTGTTTTTCTCTTAATCCAGCATCATCATAGGTTCCGTATAGTTCATAATAAACAAGCTTGGTGCAGTTGTAACGCTTTGTGAAACCATCGACCAATTTTTCTTTATGTTGACACACTCTGTTTACAAGATCATTAGTAGAACCGGTATACAGAACGGTATTACGAGGATTGGTCATAATATATACTGCATATT
>JBDRNO010000182.1:0-15332 GCA_043811005.1 Bacteroidota bacterium
ATTTATTGTATTGTTTATTAAGTTTGCTGAACTCATGAAAATAGGTTATGCAAGGATAAGTACCAAGGAACAAAATTTCGATATGCAGATTGATGCACTGCAGAAAGCCGGGTGTGAGAAAATATTTAAAGAGGTCGCCAGTGGCGCAAAGGACGAAAGAACAGAACTAAAAAAATTACTAGAGGAGATCCGGAAAGGGGATACACTTGTTATATGGAAATTAGACCGGCTGGGACGGTCATTGCAGCACCTGGTTGAAATGGTGAATGAACTGAAAAATAAAGGGATTGGATTTCAAAGCATTAATGATCTGGTTGATACAACTACGCCTTCCGGAAGACTTATATTTAACATATTCGCCTCACTTGCAGAGTTTGAACGTGAGATCATCCGGGAAAGGACCATGGCAGGATTGTCAGCAGCAAGAAAAAGGGGTAGAGTAGGGGGTAGACCCAAAGGATTGTCAAAAGAAGCAGAATCAAAAGCATGTGCAGTTGAGACGCTATATAAAGAAGGTAAACTAAGCGTGAAGAAAATATCAGAGCAATTGAGTATTTCAAAAGTGACCTTGTATTCTTATTTGAGATATAGAGGGATTGAGATAGGGGATTATAAAAAGGGAGGATAGGGTAAAAACTTGTGTAAAAATATCCTTCTAAAAAGCCTGTAAATAGCGGGTTTTGTTTTTTAAAATCAGGTGGGGATTAAACAGATGTTTTTTGGTACAGTTTAAAATTTAATGATCTTCTTTCTAATTATTCGCTCTCCCTCCAGTTGCTAACGCTATATTTAGTTAAAATGTGGAATGTACCTAAATAGCTTATAAATTTTTAATCTCAAAATAATCCACTCCCACTACCTCCCTGAAACGGATTTGGAGTAATATACCGTAGCGATATTTCAACACCCCCCTGTCCATTGCTTGCAGCCCTTAAACCAGAAGTATTTACATCATAACTGATACCAAGGGCAAAATTTGCTATTTCAAGCATAAAAGAAGGAATAAAGGCATCTTCTGTACGATAGTGACCTCCAAATAAAACGGCAGCTTCTTTGATAAACCCTGTATATTTTGATTCTTGCTTTAGTCTGTATCTAATCATTCCACCAAGATTAATTTCCTGTGCCGGTCCTTGCTTCAGGAATAAAACCGAAGGAATAAGAGTAATATTTGTGTTTTTTATGCCAATATAAGTACCGCCATGTAAAACGAGTTTGGAATAAAGCCGGTTAATTTCATAAGAATAAAAATTCTGTTCAGGTTTGTTTATGTGGTATAATGCAACACCTGCATTAGCCATGAAATGATCATTAGCGCTCATGGTTGATTGTTCTTTTGCAAAACTCCATGAAACACCGGCTGAGAAATCACCAAAAATACGGGAGTTAAAATTTTCGGTTTCACTGGATGGCAGTGCAACATCATAATTTTGCCCGTCAAACTGATTGTCCCACTTCAAATTTGTTGAATTAAAACTCCTTTGAGCAATTCCGCCCTGCAAACCTGCTGAAACTTTATGCTGTTCATTTAATGATATGATGCTTGAAAGAGATAAGCTAAATTGCGTTATGCCCCAATTAAACTTTGCAACCCTATCATTAAAAGCAGAAAAGCCCGCCCCCAAATAACTATTCTCCCATTTTTTCTTTAGCAATGCTGCGTCATAAGATAGTGCCATAGTCTTATATGGAGATGCAATACTTCTCCATTGGTCTTTGTAATTTATCAATGCACGCATATCTCCGTTAAATGACCCGGTTAAAGCAGGATTAATTAGTAACGGAGTTTGATAAAACTGCGAAAAATGAATATCCTGTGCGTAACACAGATTACACAGATTAATTAAGATTACATAGATTATGATGTTTTTTTTCATCTCACATTTTATTTTTGAATTTTGAACTTTAAACCCAATTACCCAGTAACCAACGATTAATTACCTAATCAATGTTTACCCTTTAGCTTTCGCAACCGCTAAAGCTTTATGCGAACGCGGTCAGCGTATCAGGGCTACATGCCCCTTTTCATTAATTACATCACCATTTGTAAAATTTCCTGTAACGTAATATACAAACACTGCGGGATTCATTGGCTTGCCCCTGAAATTACCATCCCAACCATTATTTATATCTGTTGTTTCAAATACTTTTTCGCCCCAACGGTCATATATTGCAAAGTTAATGCTTTCTATTTTTTTACCTCTTACATACAGCATATCGTTGCTGCCATCACCGTTTGGTGAGAATATATCCGGGATGAATATCACAGCTTTGATATTAACGTTTATTGTAATGCTGTCTGTACTGATACAACCATTTGTATCGGTAACTGTAAGGATATAGGTAGTGGTTTCTTCAGGACTGGCAAGAGGATTTTGACAATTGATACAACTCAATTCCGCAGGAGAGCTCCACAAATAGGTTACACCACCTGCTACTGTTCCTGGTAATACAGCGCTACTGCCTAAATTTATAGTAATATCATTGCCTAAATTTGCACTTATTCCCGAAAACTGGCTGATGATAATAGTATCAGAGTTTGAGCAACTACCTTTAAATACTTCAACTATATAAGATCCTGCACTGTCAGCGATTATTATTTGGGAAGTTTCTCCGGTTGACCATTGATAAGCGCTTCCTACATTCCCTGCATCTAAAATCACAGAAGTGTTTACACAGATTAAAGTATCATTGCCCAATTGCACGGATATTTCAGGCAACTGGCTTATACTAATAGTATCTAAGCCCGAGCAACCGTTTTTGAATACTTCTACGAAATAAATACCTGCACTGTCAGCAACGATAGTTTGTATGGTATCTCCTGTGGACCACAGGTATGTACTTCCTATATTCTCTGCATCTAAGATAAAAAAATCGCTAACACAAATAGAAGTGTCATTGCCTAGATTTACCAATATTTCAGGTAACTGGTTGATATTAATTGTATCTGATCCAATGCACCCGTTTTTGAATACCTCTGCAAAATATGTTCCCGCGCTATCAACGGTTAAGATTTGTGTGGTATCACCTGTTGACCATAGGTAAGAAGCGCCTGAATTACCTGCATCAAATATAATTGAATCCCCTTTACAGACCACGGTGTCATTGCCCAAATTAACAACTATCTCTGAAAATTGACTGACAATGATAGTATCTGTTTTTAAGCAGCTATTATCAGTAACCTCAACATAGTAAGTGCCTGTATCTGCGATTATCGTTTGCGTAGTATTCCCTGTTGACCATAAGTAAAAGCTTCCTGCATTAACTGCATCAAGGGTTACAAAATCCCCATAGCAGATGGTTGTATCATTTCCAAGATTAATGGTTATCATATTGGGTTTTACATAAATAGTTTTAATTATCGTATCAGCCAGGCAGGTACCGGAAATAATAAGCGTTACATTATAACTGCCGGTATCAGAATAAATATGCACAGGATTCTGCACGGTATCCGTATTGTTTGCCGAAACTGTATCACCAAAATTCCAACTCCAGGATGTTGCAGTAAAAGGAGCGTTGCTATTAAAAGCAACAGGGCTTTCAGCGCAGCCAGTATCATAATCAGTAGTGAAGTCAGATGCTTTAAAATAACTTTGAATAAAATTAGGTAGCCCCAAATAACTATTTTTCCCGCCTAAATAAAAACCATCATCTACATAATTACAAGCAACACCTAATGCATTTGGATTATTAATAACTCCTAAATAATCATCTGTCCATCTTGCAACATAAATCTTGCCATCAGGTCCAATTTGTAATGAACCGATATCTGGACCTGCTGAAATTCCAACGGTATCTTTAGATGCTTTTATTGCAGAGGTGTCACCTGCCAGCAAATTATATTGAAATATAGTACTTGTAAGAGTAGCTCCCACATATAATTTTGAGTTATCAGGTGAAAAGGATATGCCATCCACAAAAGTACTCATTGGTAATGTAAGGGGATTTGTAAGAATTCCGGTTTCATTATCAAAATCATATAATTCTGCCAAAGACATATTGTAAATTGCCATAGCTATCTTCTTGCCATTTGGAGAAATTTTCAACTCTCCCGGTTTACCTGTACATTTTGTTCCAATACTTGAAATAACAGGAGCAAAAAGCCCGGTATCAGTTAATAAATAAGCATAAAAGGAATCTGTATTAAACTCATGGGTAACAATCCATATATCTGAATCATTTGCATGTTTTACAGCGGTTAGTTTCTCTGTAGAAGGAGTGTACAATAATATGTTTTTGGATGAAACAATAACATCTCCAAGCCCTCCATTTAAGGACATATCTACAATTGAATACCTCAATCCGTTAGAATTAGCTGCCTCTTCTGCCGTAAAAATATAATACAATGAATCACTCCCGGGTTGCTGTACAATAATAGCAGATTGTGTAGAAGAAGAATGCCCCATTAATCCCGTTCCATTAGGCATGGTATCATGGCTGGCGTCAAAAACAATAACGCCATTTGTATAAAAAAGAAGGTTGCCATTGGTATCACTAATAGTTGCGCATCCCTCATAAGTACTTAAGCTTCCATCAGTTAAGGCAACCGGAATACAACTATTGAAATCAATGCCTGCGCTGTCACCGAAATACCAGGTATTGGTTTGTTTTTGGGATAAAGCAGGCAGGGGGAAGAAAGTATAAAAGAAAAGAAAAAATAATATGCTTTTGTATAATAAGTTCATTAAAGGTTGTTTCCTTTTTTGTTGCTGCGAAATACGAAATGAAGTCCTTCGTCTCTCAGGATAAACTCCGTGGAATTCACGCCTGTCCTGATGATCCTGATCCCGATAACTATCGGGACTATCGGGATCGGGGAACACCGCTAAAATTAAACATTAAAATGAATAATTTTTTACGAATATACGAAATTACTCTTTTCATCAGCCACAAAGTTGTGTAAATAATGATTACATAAAATACACTTTTTGTAAATTCGTATATTTTCGTGTTTCGTAGTAGAAAACATTATCACTTTTTTGGTTCTGACTACGCTAATTTATGTCATATGAGCTTATTTGATATGAACCATCTTTTTAGTTTCTATTTTGATCCCGTTAGAAATTAAGCTGTAGAAATATATTCCTTGCTCAAGTTCGTTCGGTTTTATTTCAATAAAGTTTTGCCCGGGTTTTAATGAGTACCGTTTAGTTTCTTTGCCAATAACATCAAAAATTACAACTTCATTTTTATTAATAAAATGTCCGGGTATATAAACACCTATGATCGTCCTGTCCCGGAAAGGATTTGGATAAGCTGAAATTGTAGCTTTATCCGTTGCAACATCATCTGTAAAAGGCGCTTCTTTTAGATTTTCTTCTTCTGAGTTTCCGGAACCAGGTGATCCGGTTTTGCAGGAATGATTACAGCAAGGATTGAGAACCTTCACCGTTACATCATCCTTATTTAAACATTCCGTTTTTGTGCTTGTAACCGTCAAAGAGTAAGTGAATGATATCACAGGAGAAGCCAACGGTCTTCTAATGTAGGGATCATCCAAACCTGTTACCGGTGTCCAGTCAAACAAAAGGTTAGGAGTAGGTCCGGGTTTACCCAATAGAACAGCATCACCGCAATTAATGATGACATCATTCCCCGCTTTTGCCTGCGGAGGCGGTTGATTGGATTGTGTTATTTGTATGAAAGCGCTGTCAGTACAACCAAAACTGCTCATAACCCATACACTGTAAATACCTGCCTGGTTTACAATAATGGATTGGGAGGTTTTACCGGTTGACCAACTATAACTATCCGCATGGCTTGCTGTTAAAGTTACATTCTGAAAGGTATTACCCGGCAACCGGCAAATAACGGTTGAACCATCGGTTGTAATGTTTGCATTAATTATATTTACTTCAATTGTAATGCTTTCTGTAACAGAACAACCATAAGCATCAGTTCCAATTACCCAGTAAGTAGTAGTTGTATCTGGGAATACTGTTATTGAAGCAGTACTATCACCTGTGCTCCAAAGGTAAGTGATGACTCCTGCCTGTCCCGTGTCTAACGGGAAAGCTGTGAGCGTAACTCCTGAAGGATCATTACTGCAAATTATTGTATCGCTTGAAGTAATGTCAATTACAGGCAACTCTTGCTCAAATACCTCAAAATCATCAAAACCAATATGAATGTCGGTAAAGCTAAAATAATATTCCCCCCCCAATGTAAACTCACCACTTATTGCCCAAATAACTATGTGTATCTGTTCATTTTCTAAAGGGGAATACTCACCGCAAAGCTGCACCCATCCATCCTGATGAGATACCCGGTTTCGGATAGCTATGACCTCAGCTGACTGGTTGTAAACATACAATGCAAATGATGGCAGACAATCTTCACCACCGGACAGGCAATCGGGCTGGAAGACATTTCTTACCCATATAGAAATATTATATGTTTTGCCGGCTTCAACAGTTTGTGCCATTCGGATACCCCCCATAAATTTAGAGATAATACTTCCCAAAAAGAAATTAGTATTGCCTGAAGAGGTATGGTCATTGCCCTGTAAATCCGGATACCAGGGTGCTGCATCATCTGTAATTGCATAACGTACCCAGCCATAATCTTTCGGCTGACAAGCCCATGTAAGGTTTGTAAAAAAGTTAGCAGGAGGACCGGTGAAGCAATCATAATCAATTGTAAAGGATGGATCGCTTATAAGATTTGGACCTATTGATGCACAATTGAAACAGGTATCTATCGGTAGTGGTGCGAGTCTAAACAAGACATTGAGATCTTGCAAAATGATCGTATCTGAGGCAAGTACAGTATCACAGATCTTTAATATAATATGTATTATCGTATATGCTCCAGCAGTATCAAAAACATAATCCGGATTAGAAATAAATAATGAATCCTTTTGCAAAGTATCTGCCTGATCATAAATAACCCATAAGTGTTGTCCGGTTTGGTCAACGCTTGTAAAACTTACGGTATCTCCTTCATAAATTGAAAAAGGTGTAAAATTAAATGCAGCGTTTACCGGTTTTACCAGCATTGGGTCTGCCTGGTGCGTGAACAAAGCGGGAGGATTGCATTTGGGATTGCCTGAAATGTTAAAAGTAACCAATGGTGTATCCAAAGCAAAATCATGAACAGAATCCACATTGAAATACACCCTGAGATTCAGCCGGCTTTTATCAAACTCGTCAATGCCTGTCAATCCATTTAAACCTATAAGCGAATCCACCGAATCAATTGTCCAACTAAATACGTTACTGCTTAATGTATCAGGAGCAAGCATTCCCCTATACGAGGAATTGGCAGGGTACTGAATTTCAGAACTATCTATAGAGAAACCGGCAGGTATGCTTACTGTTAGCTTAATATCAGTTATAGTTTTGAACTTGGAATTTATTATATCAATTTCATAAGCCGATGGTGTGCAGGAATCAATACCGGCACTCGCAACCGGAAAGAAATGCGTTTGCATAACCGCCTGGTCAGGTTCTATTCTGAAAGTATTATTAGGTCCAAGACAAAAATATCTGTCAATATCATTTGGAAAATCAGAGCATGCCTCTCCTGTGTATATCCTGATTTTATCATTTATGCAAATATCAGTTTGAGCTATAACCCTTATACTCCTGCATTCTTTTTTAATAAAAAACCATATAGTCATGCTATCAGTATGAATAAAAGGGCTGAGAGTATCATACAAGCTATCTGTAATATCAATTAAATACAAATATTCTACCTGATTTGCCGGGTGGTTTAAAGCTATCCATATACTATCTGCAGAAGAATTACAAATTCTCATAGTAAAGATAATTGTATCAGTTGTTGAAGATACAGGATGACTAGGTATTAAGTTTAGGGAATCTATGCTGTTAGGATAGGGGTTTTGAAGAAATGGTTGTGAAAAGGGTAGTGGTGCAATAATTTTTGATACTGTTTTTTTCTTATAAATAGAATCGGCATAGTCATATTGCAGGTAAGACAATATCCAGGATAAAGGAGTATTTGGAGGACAAACATCTTCGGGCAATAGGCTCAAATTCAAATTGAATTCATATCCGACAGGCCAGTTTTCAATAAAGTATAACGTATCACCAGCCGATGAAGCGGTATCAATTGTATCAGGCATCAAATTATCAATAGGCGGGCTATTAAAAGAGACAAATTGTCCTGAACTATCAACATATTCATAACCATTGGGAATAAAAACTTTCAAAATGGTGTCAAGACGAATATAGTTTCTGAACTCGTAAGGAAAAAAACTATTACAACAGTTAAATTGCTTCCAGAACAATTTTGTTCTTATCTCTCCACATATATATCTACTATCCACTTCAAAAGTGTCTCTTATACACATAAATGTAAAATCCTGCTTGCGGGTGCCACAGCCCAGGGTGTCTCCCTGAAAAATTCCGTAATGGCGGGCTGTAAACCTGCTTATGATGTCGCTATTCAACGAATCTAAATAAGCTGGTTCTTCAACTACAAAGTTGGCGATTAAGGTGATTGAATCATCTGGTATAAAATCAGGAGGTAGTATTACAAGTGAATCAGCATAATGGCTTATATCAAAGTCTAAAGTAAATGTTGCAGGATCAGTACCTGCAACTGAAATAACTGGTGGTGATAGTGTAAAAATAGAAGTAATACCACTCCGAACTATTGCAACTTCAGCATCGCTAAATGTCAATATATTCATATTATCGGGCATTACATAAGTTATTTTAACATGAGCAGTGTCAAAAATTCCACCTACCACAACACCTTTTGCCTCTACCCTTATACTATCAAACACATAAGCAGCATCCAGGCGTATGCCTGGTGTAGTGTCAGTTACAAGTGTATTTTTTGTTTCATCTGTCCATCCAAAGGTTGTTCGCTGCACGTTTAAACCATAGGTATAAAGACAAGAGGAAGGGGGAAGACCACAATCATTATAATGACTTGTTATGGTAAATACTTTTTCCGCAATTGTTTTCTGACAAATGCCGGTATCACATCTATATATCAGTGCATACGCTATTGTATCCTGTTGTTCAACACTATTTGCACCTATGCAATTATCCAGTGTAATATCAAAATTGTAGCACCCTTGCTTGCTGCCTCCCAATAATATTAGCGTATTAGCATTCAAAGTATCAACCATAATAGTGTCTCCTTTAAACGTAACAGGGGAAGCTATTCTGTATCCTTCGGGAAGGTTCAAATAAGTAAAGTGTTGATTAAGCGGGCAGGAGATAGCAGGTCCAACTGTATAAATAGTCGAATTCATACATAAGTTTATGGAAACAGTATCAAGGTTATTAATCTCTAAAGGAGCAATCTCATACAGATCATTTTTGCATACAATATTAGGTAATACGTCCCAGTGAGGAGGAGGATTAGAAACCTTTCTGGTTATTCCACAAAAATCTTTATATATTGCCTCCCCTTCTCCAACATAATAGTAAACAAACTCTGATGATTGCCCCTGTACGTAGGATAATTGAATATTAAATCCAATTATTAAAGTATTTCCTACAGCTAATTCTGCAAATACACTATCACCATTCAAATCAGAAATACCACCCGGCCCGTCAATATCCTGGTTTAAATTAACGAAATGTATAATATAATTTCCATTTACTGAATCGTATCCAATAATGGAATTGGGAATTATTGCACCATTTACTGTAAAGCTATCTAATACCGTTACACTTTCATTTATTTTTATCTTAAAGTTAAAATTCCATGCCATACCTGCATTTACATGCAAACTATCTTCATAGCCCGAATTACTAATTCTAAATTCCATTCTGCCATTATTTCCACAATAATTAAAGCTATTGGAAATATTTTGAGAAACCGTTATGATTGGCTTACCAGGAAGAAATGGTATTACAGTTATTGAAGCATAATCATAATCGTTAATGCAATTACCGGCAACGCATCCTAAAACACTTATTTTTGAATTTATTATTCTCTTCACTTCAATGTCACAGCCAAATAGCTTGATTGATTCCATTATTTTAATACTTTCTCCCGGAAGTAAAGAAATGCTGTCAACTATAATAGTATCTGCTCCTGTTCCATTAATAAGAATGCCTGTATCAGTTGAAAAAATTGTCATCCCTCCCGGATATTTATCAACTAATATGAGCCTGGTTGCTGTAATATTTCCTCCATTCATTACAGTAATGGTTCGCTGAATGGTATCTTTAACCTTACCCGAAGCGTTCCTTTCATCTATTTCTGTAATTACAAGGTTTGAATACAACACATTGTGCGATTCTGTATTTTTTAAGACCTGTTCATGAGCGTAGTTATTCACTGTATATTCAATAAAGGTACTGTCAATAATAAGGATCCCGGAGCTAAAATGCGGTATTATCCCACAACTTGTAACAGCATTGTAATCAATACTAACACCCGAATCGGGCGGAATCATCGGAATAGTAAATACAGGGCTATTAGGTATACTAATGTTCTGTTCAATAATTGTATCCATATTGCTCATTACACTGCCAGATGTGTAAATCAAGCCATAAGGCATCATAGCGATAATAGTCACACTATCTATGGTATCACAACTAAAATTAGAGAACTTTATTTCAAATGGATCTTCGGTACAAACAACCAATTCCTCAACCTTAGGTTTTTTATGTGCAAATGCGTCCGGCTCACTAATTGTAACCGAAGACACAGTTGTGCAGCCATTAGTATCGGTTAAAGTAACGATATAAAGTTGTCCTGCACAAAGTGAATCTGCAAGAAATGTAGTATCTCCGTTTGTCCATAAATAAGTATAAGGTTGAGTACCACCACTTCCAAAAACGGTTGCCGTTCCATTACATGCACCCGCACAAAGAGCATCAGTAGAATCCGTCATCTCAGATATTAATAACACGGGCTCATTAATAATCACACTATCTGAGGCGATACAGCCATTCGTATCGGTAACGGTTACACTATGGGTTCCATCACAAAGAACAGTATCAGTTGAATCGGTTTCACCGTTGCTCCATAAATAATAATAGGGAGTAGTACCGCCTGTTACGGATACAATTGCTCTGCCGTCACATACGCTATTACAAAGAGCGTCAGTAGAATCAATGATTTGGGCTATCAGCACATCAGGTTCGGTAATAATTACAGTATCAATTATTGTACAACTGTCAGCATCAATTACTGTTACTATAAATGTATCAGCACACAAATTATCAATTGTTGTTGTTGTATCTCCGTTTGACCAGGAATAAATATAAGGCGTTCTACCACCGTTTACAGTGATGGTTGCATTACCGTCACAGTCTCCATTACAGGTTACATGGGTAGCAGAAATTACAGTGCTTAATGGTATTCGTAATTTGTTAGAAGTAGAATCTTCCCCAGCAGGAATATCAAAGTAACAGTTTGTTCCAGTAATATCGCAAAATAAACTATCAGGCACAGTTGTATTGCCTTCATAGTTATAAGTAATATTTCCACAGGAATCATTTGTGATCTTCACTTCAAATGAGAAAACAATACTATCGTCCGGATCTACGCTGTCCGGTAAGTTCCATGTAAGTATATTTCCATTAATATCGGGGTTTATATCAGCAGGTGGGTTCAGGATACCTGTAAAAGAATTATTGTAGCTCACGCAGTTGGGCAATATAAAGTTAAAGAGGTCAAAGGTGTCGGTAACAACAGTATCCGCATTTACAATAACTACATTTATAGTTGCTGAGCTATCACATACTGAAAAATCTTCTGCTGATACCTCAACCGTTTTTATATTAGGTTGAGGATAGTCTATAATTTTAAGTGTTTTAGTAAATATAGGAAGAATAATCGAATCCCTGCAATTAGAAATTCCATAAACATTAATAACGGTTTTATGTTGCGGTACCAAGCTGCATCCGCTAATGAGATTATAAAAAATTGTCAGCTCTGTTGAATCCGGAACCTTAGTAAAACCAGAACCCGGAAGGCCATTATTCTGGATAAAAGTGTTCAGGGTATCCATGTACCATATAATGGTATCGCCACTAAATATGGGATTGAGGCTATATGCCACTACTGTTCCAATAGGATATTCCAGGCGTCCGCTTTGTGCTTGAAATGACATCCCTGCCGGAATGGTTTGCTCAACGGCAATGTCATAAACATTGGCTACATCACTGCTGCTTATATATACCTCAACGGGTATAGTGTTGCAAATAACAATGCTGTCTTTGTTGTCATTCAATACTATACTACTCTGAAGCCCTGAAGTCCGTGGTTGCAGGATAAAAATAAAAGAATCCGGTTCACAGGGATAAACTCCAAGTGAATCAGGATAGTATGGACAGTCCCAACCGAGATATACTATCAAAGTGTCTTTCCCGGTCGGATCTTTACAATCGTAATTTGCACATATCCGGACGTCAACTGCTATAAAAGGATCGAAATCCCCTATGAAAAAAATGTCAGCTTGTTGCCCTTGCGTGGGTGTAATGCTTGTTACGTCAATATTGCAGGAAGGGGAATTAACACTCAACCAGGTATTGAAAGCGCTTCCCCTTGAAGCGTTCGTAATATGCATATCCCAGCAAGCCGTACGGGTAACTCCATCTACTGTAACCAGCGTGGGTTGCAGATCAAAAGAGGGTGCAAAATATTCAAAAGGTATTGATATTGGTGGTTCTGCAAACGATGTATTTGTATCTGCATCAAACAGTGGTGTAAATCCAATAAATCCAGGAATCGACATAGATGTATCCCGTGTTTCACAGGTCGGATGAAACCATGCAGATAATCCAAACCTGGAATCATCATCACTGTAATATAAACTATCACTACCGGCAAAAGCCCAAGTGCTATCAGAGGTGTAATACTTATCCATGTTGAATGTCAGTACTGTGTCGTCATTTATATCTGTAAAAATGCTGTCGGGCTCTGCATCATATATCTTTTGTATTTCAAATACCCCGCCTGCCGTCCGGTACTGCGATATCGTAACTGAATCCAACCCAAATCCAGTTGGCAGGTTAATTGATAGTGTATCCGTAAAACCCCAGTCACGATATTCATACGGGAATCGGTTAATACCCGGCTTAGCGCCTACATCTAACCTATTTGATATATGTACACCATGAGCACAATCATTTTTTGAAACACCTTTGTTCCTGTAAAATGTATAGCCCATTAACCTGAATTTTCCACCGTTGTTTTCACAAAAATACTGAACAGTGGAGTCACACTGGCAGACAGTATCCCCGCTGGTCAGGATTACACCTGTAATGCAACTGTCTCCTGTAACGGGATCTATAATGAGTATGGTGTCATTAGTCGAAGTATTTATAATTGGTATTGGTTTACAATCACAGCAACTCGCAACATCGTAGTCAGGTCGTGGTCCTATACCCATATAGATATGATTAATTATAGGTGAACACAATACGGTTTTCGCTCCGATATTTTTTGTTACCTTAAACATTGGCATAACAGTCACCTTATCATCCCAATGAAATCGCTGGAAAGATGAAGTAACTCCGTAATTATTCTGAATTGTGTCTATGCTAAGATCAAAGAAATACTTACCGAAAGATAATGTTTCAACTTTTGATTGGGGAATAAAAAATGTGTAGGTTGTGTCGCCAGGTGTACCAGTACCATCCGTAGTATCTTTATCATAAATAAGAACCTTCGCTCCTATAGGAGTAACAGCATCCGCACATTTAGGAGGAATAGTAATCTCATAATATCCATAACCGAAACCATGGGGTGTAGGGTTATTAGGGTAATAAAGCTTACTCACTGTGGAAGATAAAACACCAAGCAATGTATCACCCATCATAGCTGTAGTTGTGGCAACCTTGCTAAAATCCAGTTGACCGCTTGTATCGGCTATTCCATTATTATTGTTATCGGGCTCTCCATAATTGATTCTGCTCATAGTAAAACTCAAGTGATCTGAGCCATGTCTAACACAACCAGGACAATGCACAAAAGTAACACCTTGCTGGCATGCAAGAGGTATAGCGCAGATATCCGAACAGGATGTGTCAACTGAAGGAAGATGGGACACCTCAAGATCAATGTAACTTGCCGAAGGTGCATCGCATTGCGCGATCAGGCGGATTTTAAACTCTGAATTGGGGATCACAAAATTTGAGTCCTGCTCATCAAAGTCAAACCATGCGGTTACTGTTCCGGCACACGTAATCGGATTTATATCAATGATTATCGTTTGTGGTAACCAATAGTTGTTTAAATCGGGATTATAAATCACTAATGAACTATCTATGTTATTTGTATCTATATAGCAAAGCCCCCCATTAAAGATGAAGGTTGCCTGCAGCATTTCGGTGCTATCCCCTTCCCACAGCCGGTAATCAACATTTTTAAAGGAAAAAATGCCTGTATCACCGTCAAAAGGTGTTGTATCAGCTGTATCATCCAAATCGGTTGGACCATCCCAGTATTCCTGCTTCATAAATGTAGATTCATAAAACATAGATCCTGTTCCGGTTCTCACAATGGTATCTTCATCACATTGCTCCCGGTAATTTAGCTTATAGCTTAAAGCTTTTGAATAAGTTGACCCACACGGGGCATCCGAAGTATCGGGACAACAGGTAATGGAATTTAAATTTATCGTGAAAAATTCTCCTGGTTTAATATCACCCAAAGGCCATGAAATTTGTTTGACAATAGAATCCCTGCATGTAAAAGCCGTGTCTAAAATGATCAAAGTGTCGTTTATGATATTTCCGGCAGAATCGGTGAGCGTTATTGAAGTCGTATCCATTGCCATCAACGCACCACTAAAAAGCGAAAAATCAACATCAAAAGCTGGTCCTGTTCCTTCATTGGAAAGAATAACCTCTATATTAGAATTATTATTTGGCCCGAAACAAAAGTCCTTGACGATATAGTTAGGGCTAACACTTAACCGTGAAATATGATCCACGGGAACAAGTGCATTGGCTGTTACAGAATCTATCTGACAAATAATACTGTCGCATTGCCAGTAATATTCGAAATTAGATTCTCCCAGGTTAGTGCCTTGGTCGGTTTCTGTACATTCATTGATTGTCAGACATTCAGAGATAACAAAAAAGCTATCGGGCATCAGTCCATAAGAAGGAAGTATTGAATCAGGAATAAAGATTGTTAACTGGTTATTTGCTGTATCAGGTGTAATAGAATCCAGGCTCGTAGAAAACACTTCTATAGATGGGCCGTAAGTATCAATAATTGTAATTCCACTGAATAGTGTTGAATTTCCTGTATTTGTAATGAAAATATCTCTGCAAATAGTGTCTTTTACATTTCCTGCATAAGAAACGGGTTTGATATCCAACTGACTGATTGAAATTACCGGTGATTTAATTGCAAATACATCCGAAGTATCTATGATATTGTCG
>JBDRNO010000183.1:0-12580 GCA_043811005.1 Bacteroidota bacterium
GCGAGAGAGGAGTACCGGCATGTTTCTTTACTTTCAAAGAATTGTAAAGGAGTTATAGCCGGCTTTGGATTGGATTCTTACCGGTTGGCTATTGAGAGCTTGATCGAAGGATAAATAGTGGTTAAAATTGTTTTCTGAAATCTTCAAAGGAATCTTTGATATGATCCAGCATATCCTCAGTCATACCATGATGGCATCCCATCAGGATCCCTCCTTTCATCACACGGTCGGCACCCGGATAGCCGTCAGGGTGTTCTTTTCTGTCAACTTTCTTAAAACCGGGTTGTCTTAATATATTACCTGTAAAGACGGTGCGTGTTTGTATATTCCTCTTTTCCATGAATATCTGCATTTCGGTTCTGGAGAAGGGTGCCTCATCCCTTACCGTTAAGGCAAATGCCAGCCAGCCGGTTCTTGAATCATCTAACTGTCTTGGTAAGATGAACCAATCTTCATAATTATTAAAAAATTCCAGCAAATTGTTGAAATTACTTATCCGCTTATCAATATTATTCTCCAGGCTTTTTAGCTGAACAAGCCCGAATGCAGCGCCCATTTCAGAGGGTTCCCAGTTATAGCCGATCTCCTCAAAAACAAATTTGGCGTCATATTTTATACCTTCAACATCAACGTCAAAGCGATTTTCGATCTTTTCAGACTCAACAAACAGTGAAGAGCTTCTTCCCCAGCTTCTCAAAAGATTAGCTCTTTTAGCGTATTCACGGTCATTAACACATAGCATGCCACCATTCCCGGCACAGTTGATAACATGTGAACCATAGAAGCTTGTGGTGCTGATGTCAGAATGACTTCCGGTGCTTTTTCCCCTTAACTTTCCTCCGAGTGTATCGGCAGAGTCTTCAATGATCTTCAGGTTATGCCTTTGAGCAATATCATTTAAAATATCCCAATCAGGTATATTTCCCAATAAATTAGGGATCATCATCGCCTTGGTATTCGGGGAAACCATTTCCTCTGCTTTGCAAGCATCAATATTGTATGTGCCGTCTTCAACATCAACAAAAGCCGGTATTAACCCGAACTTAATGAGTGGTGCTACGGTGGTAGCAAAGGTCAGGGCAGGGGTTATCACTTCTGCCCCTTTTCCCAAATTCAATAACTCAACAGCAAGGTAGTTGGCAGAAGAGCCGGAATTGAGCATAATACCATATCTCTTGTTAAACAGCGAAGCCACTTTTTCCTCAAGCTCCCTGACATGCTTCCCCATCTGGGTGGATGTTCTAAGAACATGAACAACTGCTTCTATTTCCTCTTCACCATGGACGGTTTTGCCGTAGGGGACGTGGATGTATTTATTGGTTTTCAATAAAATTTATATATTAGTTATATTTTTAAATAATCATCAACATTCGAAAACTGAAAATCAGGGTATTGGCTTAAAAATTTCGCTGTTTTTAATCCTCCTTGTAATGGGCGGGGAGCGGGTTGGTTCAGTTCTTTTGTACTAACAGGAACCAAATTATATTTTGCTTCGGGAAAATGATTGAATATCCTGTGAACCAATTGGCAGCGGTTCACATAATCACTGCTTGCTATATTGTAAATGCCATGTTTGTTATCTTTTATCAATAAATAAATCGCCCTTGCAACATCATAAGCATTTACCGGTGTGGCGTACTGGTCGTATGGAAGTTTAAGGTCTAATTCCTCTCCCTCTTTTATCTTATCCACAATCCTCGCAATAAAGTTCTTCTTTCTTTCCTCATCTCCATAAACATTGGTTATACGGATAACGATACTGCCGATAAGTTCATTTAGTACTATTGTTTCGGCTTCCAACTTATGTTTTCCATACATGCTAATGGGATTTACTTTGGCATTTTCATCATAAGGTCCCTCTGTTCCGTCAAAAACATAATCGGTTGAAAGATAGATCATTTTTGCATCATGCTTTTTACTTAGACCTATCGCATTTTGAGTAGATACTACTGTTTTTTGGTGACTTTCTTCCTGGTGATCTTCGCAGTAATCAACGTTAGTTAAGGCACCGCAATGGATAATTACATCAGGGTTAAATTTTTCAATATCAAAATTGTTGGGATTATTCAATTTCAGGGTATCGAAATAAACCGTATTGTTTACCTTATAGGAAAAATAAGTCCCGGTAACATTCAATTCGGTCTTATTACTTAAATATTTCAAGCAATTACCCCCTACCAATCCAGATGCGCCTATTATTAGGATATTCATATCACCCCCTCCCAGCCCTCCCCGAAGTAGAGGGCTTTGTTTATGATTATGACTACCCCCGTCCGCCAGCTGGCGGACGTGGTTAGTCAAAGATTTCAAAATGGACTCTTAAAATCTTTAAATTCAACAAACCCCTTGTCTCTTTCAGAAACCAACGGATTGTCAACCTGCCAGTCGAATCCGAATGAATCCCACCTGATTCCCGTATCAGATCCTTTATTATAAACTGTAGTGGTCATATAAACCAAAGTGGCTGAATCACTGAGCACTCTAAAGCCGTGCGCCAATCCTTTGGGTATATAGATCCCATTTTTATTTTCGCACGATAATTCAACTGTACAATATTGTCCGTAAGTGGGTGAAGCCATTCTTAAATCCAAAAGCACATCCAACACCCTACCCTCAACAGGATAAACCAATTTTGAATGATCGTGAGGGGGCAATTGAAAGTGCATGCCTCTAATTACATTTTTTATAGATGTAGAGAAATAGCTTTCTTTAAAATCAATATCTAACTTATTTTCTTTAAATATTTCAGTATGAAATGTTTTAATGAAACTACCCCTTTCATCTTCAAAATGAACCAAGTTCAAAATATAAGCTCCGTTTAACTTAGTGGGTGTAATGTTCATCTTCTTATTTTTTAAGAACATAACGTGGTAAATTAATTAAAAAAACACCAAAAATAAACCAACTTTTTTGTTTCCCGCTAAGCTCGCCAAGTACGCAAAGAACGCAATAAATAATTTATTTTTAAATAAAGCTTTGCGCCCTTTGCGCCTTTGCGGGATGGAAAAAATATTGAAATTCCTATACAATAAATTATGGTGAAATACAGTATTATATTTATTTTCTAATTCACTTATAATTCAAAATATTCTTTCACCTGCCTCTCAGTATATTCCAATGGATTTTGATGATAATTCCTGTACCAGTTCACTGTTTTTGCGATCGCTTCTCTGGATTTCAGTTTTGGTTTCCAGCCCAATTTATTCAATGCCTTGGTTATATCTAATTTTAACAGCCCTGCTTCATGTGGTTCATCATGGCTGTTTGCTTTTTCATATACCCCGCTTCCCCAATGATCCAAACTTATCTTTACCAATTCTTCGACAGAAAGCTCATCATCTGGATATGGTCCAAAGTTATAGCTATCAGCAAAGCCAACGGGATTTTCCTGCATTTTAGCGCCTAAAAACAAATATCCGCTCAATGGTTCAAGCACATATTGCCATGGGCGTGTTGCTTTTGGATTTCTTACTTTTAAGGGTTCCACGGCATTAAGCGAACGCACAATATCCGGCACGATCCTGTCCTTTGCCCAGTCTCCCCCACCTATTACATTACCCGACCTTGCAGTGGCAATGGATTTCAAATGGCTATCATAATCACCGGGATTGAAAAACGACAACCTGTATGAAGCGGTAACAATCTCTGCACATGCCTTGCTGGAACTATAAGGGTCAAAGCCGCCTAATTTATCATCCTCCTTGTAAGCATAATCCATTTCCTTGTTTTCATATACTTTATCAGTAGTGATGATAATAATATTACATGGTTTTTCGAGCTTTCTTGCAGCATCCAATAACTTTGCAGTACCGAGCATATTAACCTCAAATGTTTCCACAGGTAATTGGTATGACATCCTTACCAATGACTGGGCTGCAAAGTGAAAAATGAAATCCGGCTGAAAATCCAGCAACTCCTTTTCCAGTTTTTCCCGGTCTCTAATATCAGCTATAATCGAATTGCATAACGATTCCCCATTTATCAGGTTGAACATTGAGGGTTCTTCCTCAGGTTCGAGGGCATACCCTTTTACCTGTGCCGAGAGCAGTTTTAAAATCGCAAGCATCCATGAGCCCTTGAAGCCGGTGTGACCGGTTAGGAAGACCTTTTTATTGCGGAAAGCATTTAGGATAATTTGATAATTATTCATGTGTATTCTTTTAAATTAAGGTATAAACTAAATATGGAAAATGTTTGATGAGAGATGGAAGATATTTTAATCAAATAGCGTCTTGTATTATATACATCATCAATCTTCCATCACCACCTCTTCCACATAGGTTTGGTCTGCCAAAGCTGTTCCAAATCTTCCCTGTCACGTAATGTATCCATGCACTTCCAGAAGCCGGTGTGTTTATATGCGACTATTTCGTTATCACTCGCGAGGTCTTCCAGAGGTTGCTTTTCCCACATTATATCATCTGCATCATCCTTTAAATATTTGAAAACATCTGGTTTTAGAACGAAAAAACCACCATTTATCCATGACCCGCTTTCCTGTGGCTTTTCAATAAAATTCCTGATGGCATCATCTTTATCAAATTCCATGATGCCAAACCTGCTTCCTGGCTGTATTGCAGTCATGGTTGCAATTTTGTTGTGTTGTTCATGGTAAGTAACCAGGTCAGCTATATTAATGTCAGAAACTCCATCTCCGTAAGTCAGCATAAAGTCATTATCACCAATGTATTGCTGAACCCTTTTCAACCTGCCGGCTGTCATGGTATCATAACCCGTATCCACCAAAGTGACTTTAAAATCTTCTGATTTTGTACTGTGAACCTCAATATTATTATCTTTCAAATCAATGGTCACGTCTGAACTATGCATAAAATAATTCATGAAATACTCTTTAATAACATACCCCTTGAAACCGAGACATATAATGAATTCGTTATGACCATAAACAGAGTAGATTTTCATTATGTGCCACAATAAAGGCATGCCGCCAATTTCTATCATTGGTTTGGGCTTCAGGTGGGATTCCTCTGATATCCTCGTACCCATGCCTCCTGCAAAGATTACTGTTTTCATTTCTTAAATTTTAATTCGTATCTGTTAAACATTTTAAAATATGTGGTAAAAATAATAAGTTTTATTTGTTAAATTTTTTAAAAGCTGTTTTTTGGGACAGATACGAATTAAAATTTAAGTTGGCTAAATCTCTTCTTTCCCCTTAAAAAATAATCAAATACAATGCTTCCGTTATAAATGCCATACAGATTAGGATCAACGGTTAGTTTCCGTACTTCACGCCTTTTGCGTATCCATTTGGGAAGGTAGATGAGAAAGTGGTAATGGGCTTTAGCGATATTTTTAAATTCCATGAAATTACCGGAGAACAAAACCTTATATGCATAGATGATGTCCAGAACTATCCTTGCAGGTATTTTCCAGATAAGTTCGTTGGCTTTCATGTTTTTCAAATTTGTTATCAAACTGTTTCTGAAGTTCCTGAATATCTTGCCGGGACTTCCGTAAGTGATAATATGTCCGCCAACATGATATACTACTGACTCGGGGCAAACCATGATCTTATACCCCATATTTTTCAACCTCCAGCAAAGGTCAATCTCTTCCATGTGGGCATAAAAGTCGTTATCCAATCCACCTGCCTTGTGATATAGTTCAGATCTGATGAACAGGCATCCCCCTGTTGCCCAAAAAGTCTCCCGTACATCGTCATATTGCCCTTTATCGTCTTCCATTGTAAAAAATAACCTTCCCCTGCAAAAAGGATATCCAAGCATATCTATATACCCGCCTGCCGAACCGGAATACTCAAAGAGAGTTTTTTGATCGTAACTTTTTACTTTAGGTTGACAGGCAGCTATTGATCTGTCACTTTCCATCAGGTCAATTATGGGTTTTATCCAACCCGGGGTAGCTTCCATGTCGGAGCTTATAAGTACATAATACTCATTGCTGATCTGTTGCAAACCTTCTACATAGCCATTTGTAAAACCTTTGTTCACTTTAACAGTAATGATCTTTACCTGGGGAAATGCGGATTTTAAAAATTCCTGTGTTTGGTCTGTTGAGGCATTGTCTATGACATAGACCTCAAAATCATCATAATCATCATTAATAATGGGTGGAAGGAATTTCTCCAGCAGTTCTTTTCCATTGTAGCTTATTATCACAACCGCTACTTTTTTCTTATCATTAGTCATTTGCTACAAAAATAAACTATTGTTCTTTGCTTAGCTTTTATTTTTAAATATTTTTGAGAAATAATTTTCTCTTCTAAGACTAAATAACAAAAATAGAAGTATTTAATTTACCCGTTCTATATTAATGAAAAAATAATAAATAATATGAAAATATAATTTATACCGTGCTTGAAAAGATATTGGATAAGTTTAGTTTTATTATTATTTATCACATCTTATTATTCAGTTGAGAACCTACCTGATTAATTGAGTGATTGTGAAATCTATAAGCTTGAATTAATAGACTCATTAAAACTTACTCACCCTAAGTGGCAAATTTTTTTTAATTAATTTGCATAGCTATGTTCATTATATTAGGATTATTTTGTATAAATTGATAAATTTGCACCCCGTTAAAAACAAATAACTATCTAAAATGGCAAAAAAAGGAAACAGGATTCAGGTAATATTGGAGTGCACCGAACATAAAAAGAGCGGTTTACCCGGTACTTCAAGGTATATCTCTACAAAAAGCAAGAAGAACACTCCTGACAGGATGGAGCTTAAAAAATACAATCCTATTTTGAAAAAGATGACTGTTCATAAAGAGATAAAATGATGATGGGGAATTAGTGAATGCAATGCTAATCCGCCAGCTGGCGGACTAATTATTCGAATAATGGCAAATAAAAAGCGATGAACATTAGTATTATTAGTATTCATTCATAATATTAGCATCGTGTGAAGTTAGTATATTAACATCGGAACATTAGCATCGGGTATAATTATCAACTAATCAACCAATAAACCAAGCCATGGCAAAAAAAGTTGGATTTTCAGGAAGAATAAAAACAGGTAAGGGTAAAGACTATACCAAAGTCATTAAAGCAATAAAATCTCCTAAAACAGGAGCTTATATTTTCAAAGAAGATATTATCCACAAAGATCTTATAAATGATTTCTTCGGAATAAAGCAAGCCACTACGGCTGAGCCACCAACCGGGTCGGGATAAGTGAGGCAAACTCCGATGTAACTAGTATCATATCAACAGTACTTTGTCAGGTAATAAGGGGTATAATGGAATAGTGGGAATAGGGGATATAGCGAAAATCTTGATGTAAAATTCTTATACAATTATACTCCTATACCACTATACCTTCTCTACAGATTTAGTATTAAAATAACACAAATACTAAATTACAAAAAGCAGAGTTATTATAAAGCTTCTTTCTTACTTAAGGACATAGCTACGCAAATTTATTAAAAAAATTAATTAAAAACTTCAATGCTTATTTTAATATTTACTTATCTGCTATTTCCCGTTCTGTCCTTTACGAATGACAATTTAATATTTTGTAATTAAGTCGTAAATCTTCAATCTTAAATCATTCAACAAGGTAAATCTAAAATCCAAAAATGGGAATCATAAGTTTCTTCACAAAAGAGAAAAAGGAGAGTTTGGAAAAAGGATTATCAAAGACCAAGAAGAATTTTTTCTCCAGGTTATCAAGGGTAATCGCAGGCAGGTCAAAGGTAGATGATAAGGTATTGGATGAGGTGGAAGACATCCTTATTTCTTCTGATGTTGGGGTGAATACAACAATTAAGATCATAGAAAGAATTGAAAACAGGGTTTCAAAAGATAAATATCTCGGCACATCTGAGCTTAACAATATTCTAAAGGAAGAGATCGCTGAACTTCTGGAAGAAAATAAAACAGAAGATATTGCAGAATTCACTATTCCCCGGATGGATATGCCTTATGTGATCATGGTTGTTGGGGTAAATGGCGTAGGTAAAACAACTACTATAGGAAAGCTTGCTTATCAGTATAAAAGGACAGGTAAAAGTGTTGTTATAGGAGCAGCTGACACCTTCAGGGCTGCTGCTGTTGAGCAATTGAGCATATGGGCTGAACGCGTTGGTGTTCCTATTGTTACAAAGGGAATGGGTTCCGATCCTGCATCTGTTGCCTATGATACCCTGAACTCTGCTGTTGCAAAAAAAGCGGATGTAGTTATTGTTGATACCGCCGGCAGACTGCACACCAAGGTTAATTTAATGAACGAGCTTGCAAAGATCAAAAACGTGATGAAAAAAGTCATCCCCGATGCTCCTCACGAAATATTGTTAGTATTGGATGCTTCAATAGGACAAAATTCAATTGAACAGGTTAAGCAGTTCACAAAAGCGACTGAGGTAAATACGCTGGCATTGGTCAAATTAGATGGAACAGCCAAAGGAGGAGTGGTTATAGGCATTTCGGACCAATTCAAAATACCTGTAAAATATATCGGAATCGGGGAAAAGATGGAAGATATCCAGGTTTTTAATAGGCATGAATTTGTTGACTCGTTATTTAAGAGCACGGAATAGAACACAGATTAACACACCGATTACACAGATTTTCAAAAGATTACACCGATTAGTTAGCAACAATTAGATGAAAGAACTCACAATTATATTAACTATACTTTCAGCGATTATAGCGGTTGCAGCTGTCTTTATCGCCTATATGCAATATCGCGCAAATCGATATAAAATCAAGGCTGATCTATTTGATCGGAGGTATGCGTTTTCTGAAAAATATAGAGGTATTTTGCTTCAATGCATTATTGGAATTAATAAGGATAGTCGATTCGAAATAGCTCGAGAATTAGGTGAATGTGAGAGACTTTCAAAATTCCTTTTTGACGATAATTTTCATGAAGACATCAAAAAGACGACAGGAAAAGTAAAGACAATTTCACAAGCCCATATAAGGCTACAAGGTGATAGTTCTTTACCGATAGGAAATGAAAGAAATCAATGGGCTGATAAAAAGCATGAACTTATTAGTGAAATCGAATTAGAATTAGAAACACTTGAAAATTCGTTTTCCAACTTTATGCAATTGAATAAATAACTGTTGCTGACAAATAAACCTAATTAAATCGTGAAAAAATCAACAATTTTATTCTTTCCAATTTTTCTAATTCTGTTGACTGTTTCAGCTTATTCACAAAAAACAGCAGAAGATTATTTAAGACTTGCATATTTAAAAATCTTTGCATCAGACCCTGACTGCCAAGAGGCAATACAAAATTGCAATAAAGCAATAGAGTTAAAACCTGATTATGAAGAATCTTATTTATGCAGAGGTATTGCGAAAGCTAAATTAAAAGATTACCGTGGTGCTGTACTAGATTACAATAAACTAATAGAGATAAAGCCTGATGATGATGGAGCTTATTTAAACAGAGGTATTGTTAAATTTGCTTTAGGTGATTTGGGTGGAGCTTGTGTAGATTGGACTAAAGCACATGAACTTGGTAATTTTGAAGCTTCTAATAAGATTAAAGAATACTGTAAAGAACTGCTTACAAAAGAAGAACTGAAAAAATATTTAGAAGAAATACTGGAGAAAAAAAAAGCTATTCCTGCAAAAACAGCAAAAGATTATTTTTCCAGAGGAACTGCTAAATATCTATCAAGTGATTACCATGGTACTATACTGGATCTCACTAAGGCAATAGAGTTAAATTCTGATTATGATCGGGCTTATTTTTGGAGAGGATTAGCTAAATATGAATTAGCAAATTACGATAGTGCTGTGCAGGATTTTACTAAAGCAATAGCGTTAAAGCCTGATTATGCTGATGCATATTACTACAGAGGAATTAATAGATTCCTTTTAAACGATATAAATGGGGCTTGTTTAGATTGGAGTAAAGCCGATGAACTTGATAATCTTGAAACTATAGCAGATGCAAAAGTTTATGATTATTATACAAAAAATTGCAAATAGATAAACTTGAAAATGAATTTGACAAATATTGAACAAAGCATTAAAGAAAGACCTTTCCCCTCCCGGAAAAACAAAATCACTTCCGGTAGACAATAGAAAGAGGTTTACATAATAGAGGTTCGTTTGATTATATTACGACAGTGAGATTCAAAAACATACCCAAAAATTATTATATTTGACAATTTGACAGAAATTACATGAACAGAAAATGAAATTACCACGATACAAATTAAAATCAGGTGACAACTTAACGACATATGAGTTTATCAGCGAAGGTCCAAAGGGACGTATTTCAAAACTTATACAGTTTACACCAACAAACTTGAAAGACGTTTATAATCTTGCGTTTGGCGACAAAAACCAATTGACCGGACAAATTGATGATTCAGTTATTTCAAACAATAATGACAGTGAAAAAGTATTAGCAACAGTTGTAGCTACCATTTACGCTTTTACAGACAAGTATCCAGACACTTGGATTTACGCTTCCGGTAGCACAAAATCAAGAACACGACTATACAGAATGGGAATCACAAAATATCTTTCAGAAGTAAAAAATGATTTTGAAATTTTCGGAGAAATAAATGACGGTTGGAAAAATTTCAAAAAAAACATTGATTACGATGGATTTCTTATAAAACGAAAAAAATGATTATCTTTGTACTATGAATATTAAAGAGCTAAACAAAAAAAAAGTTCCAATTGTAAGGATTGACAAGTCGTTGAATAAATACAATGACATTGTTCTTTTCCCCGACAAAGTAGCAAGGGCAAACGAAATGTTACGGACAGTGGGACTTCCTAACATTGGGCGAATAAGCACCACAGCTAACAAAATACATAAAACATAGGGCTTACAAGCGTTTCAGAAAGTTTACTGCTTCTATTTGGCATATATCTCGGCTGACAATAAAGTAACTCCGAAAGCCATACGTTTGTTATACAAACCGTTAAGCCGTTCAAAACTTATTTTGTACCGTTAGAAATCCATTTCGAACCATTAGCAGCTAAAGTTAAAACTGGATTATTGATTGATTTTGGTGATAAAACTGTGAAGTTAAACGCCTATCTATATAATCAGTGTAATCTTTTAAATTCAATGTAATCGGTGTAATCAATTATAATCTGTGTAATCTGTGTTTATCAATGTAATAACCCTCGGCTGCTCCAGGAATATTGTAGATTCGGAAATGCTGATGGGGCAATTGAAAGCCAATAACATTAACTTTTCCCACGAAGATGATAGTGGAAATGCTCTTCCTGACAGCAAACAGGCAAATGTGGTGATCATCAATACCTGCGGGTTTATCAAAGATGCAAAGCAGGAATCAATAGATACGATACTATATTATGCACGTGAAAAACAAGCCGGCAAAATTGACAAGCTGATCGTTACCGGCTGCCTCTCTGAAAGATATAAGACCGAACTGGAAAAAGAAATTCCGGAAGTTGACCAATATTTCGGCACCAATGACCTGCCCCGCCTGTTAGAGACCTTGAATGCCGGTTATAAACACAAGCTGACCGGAAAACGCCAATTAACCAATCCAAATCATTTCGCATACCTAAAGATATCAGAGGGCTGTAACAGGAAATGCTCTTTTTGTGCAATCCCCTTAATGAGAGGCAAGCATATCTCAAAACCAATTGATGAAATAGTTACGGAAGCACGTGATCTTGCCAAAAACGGGATCAAAGAGCTTATATTGATAGCCCAGGACCTATCTTCCTACGGCACTGATATTTACGGGACACGGAAACTGGCAGACCTTTTAACCCATCTCTCTGATGAAGCTCTTCCTTATGGGAAAGGCCTGGGAGGTATAGAATGGATACGCCTGCACTATGCTTACCCCGCACAATTCCCGCTTGACGCCCTTGATGTAATGAATAAAAGAGAAAACATCTGCAATTATATTGATATGCCACTGCAGCATATAACCGATAATATGTTAACCGCTATGCGCAGGGGGATCAATAAAAAAGGAACTATTGAACTGGTAAATAAGATAAGGCAGAAAGTGCCGGGAATAGCTTTTCGTACTTCACTGTTAGTCGGATTCCCGGGCGAAACAGAAGAAGATTTTGAGGATCTGAAACAATTTGTCAGCAATATGAAGTTTGAACGTCTTGGAGTATTCACCTATTCGCACGAAGAAGATACCGGTGCATACTCTTTAAAGGATAATGTTCAGGAGAAAGTAAAGCAACTTAGAGCCGGTGAGATCATGAAGATACAGGAGGACATCGCCCTGAAGCTAAATAAAAATAAGGTAGGAAAAACACTTAAAGTGTTGTTTGACAGAAAAGAAGGTGAATATTTTGTTGGCAGGACGGAGTTTGATTCACCTGAGGTGGATAACGAAATGCTTGTTAGTGCTGAAGATGGTTCAATAGAAATTGGCGATTTTGTAAATATTAAAATAACAGGTGCCGAGGTGCATGATCTGATTGGTGAACGATTAGTATAGGTTGGATGGTTGATTGTTCGATGGCTCGATGGTTCGATTGTTGGATGGTTGCTTTGGGGTATGGGGCGGGGAACTGAATGTTGATTAGGTGTATTGGATACTGGATGCTGGATACTAGCGTGAGTTTATTATAAAGAACAAATTTAATCAATTTTCAAAAACCGCAATC
>JBDRNO010000184.1:0-26433 GCA_043811005.1 Bacteroidota bacterium
ATCAAATGAAAAATGAAAAACTTTAATATTTTTCATTTGACATTCGACATTTGAAATTTATTTCTGAATTTGTGCGCATTAAACGTCTATACCAATGTCATTAATGTATATTTATCAAAATATGTGGGTACACCGTAGCCACTGTCAGGAAGGGGTCTTCTTTTCCCCTTAGCTTTACCCACCAGCGGTTTAGATCATGGCTTAGAGTAGCGGTTCCGACTAAGCCGAGGCGGTATTGTTTGGAGAGGTTTTCAACTTTTATAACTGTTTCAGTCATGATAAATTACAAATAACAAGCACCAAAATACATCCGCCGGCTGGCGTACCAAATTCAAAACACAAAGTTACGATTTTTTGCCTATTGTATAATACCCGCCTGTTTTTGGATTTCCTCGAAACTCAATTTTTTTTTCTTTTTTAAGTTTTTTTATCCAACGTTCTATTGTTTTTTGGGGTACATTTATTAATTTTGATAATTCATTTGTTCGTTTTCCAGGATCATTTCTAATTTTTTCCCGCAATAAATTTACTCCCTCATTTACTCCCTCATTTTGTTTCTTTTTATAAAAAGTTATTACAAAAGCCCCTGTTTTTTCATTGAATTCAGGAGGAGGATTATTATTCTCCGAACAAGCATTAGCTATGCGTTGAAACCCGGTTCCCCAATTTTCAATAAGCTTTATTGAATAGAATATCTTTGCGAGGATTTTATTTATTGGGATCGATCGGTTTTCTGTTAACAGTGTCTTGACATTAATTTCTTTCGGCAATGTTCCTGGGCTCCATACTTCCAAGCTGTCATCGAATATGCGAATTTGCATGTTGCCGGGATCGGAATAATCCCTGTGTACAATTGCGTTAATAACAGCTTCTCTTAATGCTTCAAGAGGGTAAGCCCAGTTTTCTATTCTTTGTTACGGTTACATTTTTTTTTAATGGATAGGGCTCATTTACAAGAGCAATCACGTAAGCCTCATCAATGTTAAGGTCGTTTAGTGCAGACCAAAAACCTTTTGTGAGTGAAGGGGCAGGAGATGCTTTACATTCAACGGCAATTTTTCGCCTGCTTTTAGTGAGTATAAGGTCTATTTCAGCGCCTGCCGAAGTACGATAAAAACCTGCACCCCACCAGTTTAATTCCACGAGAATATTATCTATAACCATTCCCTCAAAAGATGAACCGAAAACGGGATGTCCTATTAAATCATCGTACGTTTCAATATAATCTATTTGTTTAACTTTATTTGTAACCCACTAACCGGCTCAAACCTGACCTTATCCTTATCCCCGCATTAAGGCCCGCGTTACTTCAATAATTTCCGTTTCTTCCATATCTTAATAAAACTCTCAGGTGTTAATACTCCTATCTCACTTTTTTTAAAATCTTTCACATTACGGGTGATTATTACATCAATAGTTCTGTTTTTAATTGCTGCAAAATTCTGTAAAGCATCTTCAAAATCCGTAAAGCCGGAATTTAATGCTTTGGAAACGACTTCTTCATCCATTAAAAGTACTTTCATAATAGATAATAATTGTTTTAGTTTACTTAGTACTTTATGGTGTTTAGCTGTTCGTCTTAATAAGTAATAAACATTACTATATGTAACGGGAGTAACAAATCCTTGTGTTTCTTTTGACTCACATAATACAAAAATCTTTGCAGCATTATCTGAAAATGGTTTTCTATCAAAGAAAAAATCCAGAATAACATCTGTATCTATTAATATATTTTTCATTTTATAAGTATTTCTCTGACAATCCCTTTGCTAATTCTTCTTTATAATCAATGTTTTTCTGCGCTTTAAATGCTCCTTTTAATGATTTTACAATTGGAGTAATCTCATTTTCAACTGAATCTTCATCCCGGACAACAATTTTTAAATAGTTTTCTATCATATCAGATAAACTTCGCCCTTTCTTTTGGGCATAAGCTTTTGCTTTTTCTATGATTGATTGCTCAATTGTTAACGTAAGTTTTGTATTCATAATGCTTTTTGATTTTATTAAATTAATAAATACAAAGCTACAATTTATTTTTTACACGTGCAAATAATATTTATTAGATACGTATTTCTGCCTTTTACTTGCCGCTAACGGTAGAAACATGCACTCCACCCGTTTAATTCCCCGATGATCTTATCTGTAAACCACTCCCTCAAAAGATGAACAGAAAACGGGATGTCCTATTAAATCATCATAAATTTCAATATAATCTATTTGTTTAACTTTATTTGTGACCCACTAACTTAATCCCAGAAGGTTTCTACTTTATATTTTGGAAATTTTTTATCTTTTGTGGCTATTGTTAACTTTTCTACCTTGCCTTGGGAAATTATCAGTCTATCAAAAGGATCGTGGTGTAAGTATCTCAATTTTGTTAGTTGGGACACATGTTCAAATGTGATTGGAAGAATTTCTATATCATTTGCTACAAGGAAGTCTGCTATCTCGCCAAAATTTCTTTTTAAGTCGAGTTTACCTAAAGTAGTTTTTATTGCTATTTCCCATAGACTTGCTATACTTAAATAGCACCTATTATCTATGTCTTCGATTTCTTGTCTAACTCTTTGGGAAAGGTTTTTATCCCCATTCATAAACCATATAAAAGCATGAGTGTCTAAGAGAATGGTCATCCCATATATTCTTTAAAGTCATCAAGTGGTTCATCAAAATCCTCTGACATTTTGAAGAATCCTTTTGCGTATCCAAATTTCCTTTTTCTTATTTTCTTTTTAGATTTTGCTTTTTGCTTCAGGAATTCAACAAAGTCAGCCACTTCCTTCTTTAGATGAACGGGTAAAATGTTAATTTCGGTATATAGCTGTAAATCTGTCATAGGGCAAAACAATTTCACGGGATTTTACACAAAACTACAAAATTTTATTTAATTGCTTTTTGATAACATATTTTATTTCGGCTTTTGTCATGCCGAGGATAGCTCCATTAAGAAAAATATTTTCCCTTCCTGTTAACTCCGGATGAAATCCTGTCCCTACCTCAAGCAAGCTGGCTATTCTACCTTTCGCCTTTGCGCTGCCGGTTGTAGGGCTGGTTACACGGGATAATATTTTCAATAAAGTGGATTTCCCGGCACCGTTCTTTCCTATTATTCCCAGCACTTCTCCCTGTTTTACCTCGAAATTAATATCTCTCAGCGCCCATACGTATTCGCCAATTCCTTTCTCATCCTGCACATTTACCTCACCCACTGTTAGGAAGGGGTCTTCCTTTCCCCTAAGCTTTGCCCACCAGCGGTTTAGGTCGTGGCTTAGGGTGCCGGATCCGACTAAGCCGAGGCGGTATTGTTTAGAGAGGTTTTCTACTTTTATTACTGTTTCGCGCATAATAAATTCCAAATAACAACCCTGAAACAAGTTCAGGGCAAATAACAAATAAATTCCAATTTCAAATTATCAAAATTTCAAACAATGCCTGGAACTTCACTAGTTTCTATAAGTTCAGCTCACCATGAATCATACGAAGATGTTAAGCGGTGTGCTTTTCTGTTTGTCTGAATTTACTACGGTATTTTTTTCGGATTTTTTCCAGTCGATTCCAAAATTCTAACGGATTAGAGTTATAAAGTTCACTTAACTCTTTTCGTCTTTTTCTTTGGAATTCTACCGCTTTAAACTCCTTTTTTTCTTGTGTTTTCATATCTCAACGATTTCCATTGGACTACGAATCTCTATCATTGTGTAGCCGTATTTCAAATTTACAGAATTATATTGTCTTATTCTATTAAGATTCACAATATGCTTAAAGTTCCAACTTGTTAGAACATCCACTTTATTGATAGTTGCAATCGCAATATGTAAAGCGTCTGAACGGAATTTTGGTGACACGATTTTTTCTTTTACGTATTTTTCTGCAAGGTATTTATCAGGTTGTCCAGCTATTACAAACTCAGCATTTTCAGAGATAATTCTGTCTGCCAATTCCCGCACATTTTTAGGCGCTGTTTCAAGTTCAGCGAGTGTTATGTCTGAAATCACTGCTGTAAATTCACCATCAAATATTTGGTTTACCAATTTTTGTGTCCACAACTGAAATTCCCTTTCAAAGTAGCCACCGAAAACAGAAGTATCAATGTAAAGTTGCATTTTTTGTCAATTTGTATTATTTAATGGTATCGTTAAGAAAAATATTCTCTATTCCTGTAAGTTCCTGGTGGTATCCTGTTCCCACCTCCAGCAAGCTCGCTATTCGCCCTTTTACCTTTGCGCTGACGGTTGCAGGTCCTGTAACCCGTGATAATATCTTCAACAAAGTGGATTTCCCTGCTCCGTTCTTCCCTATTATTCCCAGCACTTCTCCCTGTTTCACCTCAAAATTAATATCTTTCAATGCCCAAACATATTCGCCAACTCCTCTCTCATCCTGCACATTCACCTCACCCACTTTCAGGAAGGGGTCTTCTTTTCCCCTTAGCTTTGTCCACCAACGGTTTAGGTCGTGGCTTAGGGTGCCGGTTCCTACTAAGCCGAGGCGGTATTGTTTGGATAGGTTTTCAACTTTTATTACGGTTACGGGTTTTTTAAATAATGTGCAAAATTACGTATTATTTTTTATTTACCCTGTACTTGTTTCAGGGTTGTTTGCCAATTTCCGGGTTCCGGGTAAAATTATATTTAAGTTTTCAAGGTGCACTCATTATTATTTTGCATAAATTTGCATCATTATAATAACCCATTAATATGAACAGATTAACAGTAGAAACAGATAACGCTGCAAATGCTAAGAGATTAGCTGATTTTTTAAAAAGCATCGGATATGTTAAGTCCGTTAATTTTGAGAAGAAATTAAAACCGTTAACAGGTGCCGACTGGATAAAGCCCGGCAGACCTGCTACTGATGAGGAATTGGAGCAGCTTGCTAAAGAAATGGACGAAGATACCGGAGAATATACTCCAGAGGAAGTGTATGAATCCGTTAAAAAGGAAATTGCTGTATGGAGAAAAAGAAACAAGTAGTTTTCAGGAGAAAAGCCAGACGCTCCATTCACGAAATTGCGTTATACATTGAGCAAAAAGGATACCCGGAAACGGCTGAAAAATACGCAAAAAAACTTACTGATTTTGGCGATTCTCTTGCTATTTTCCCTAAAAAATACACTATCTGCAGACAACAGGGGTTTGCCAGACGAAATTTTAGCTACGCCACATTTGACAAAACTTACGTATTTCTTTACAAACCCGTGAAGAATAAACTGATTATTTACAATGTAATTCATGGCAAACGGCTTGGATAATTGGACTTTTTCTCTATGAGGCAATGGCAGTTTTTATAGGTTCATTAGAATAAATTCATCTATCTCTATATTTATCTTACCCTTTAAGGGTTATCTCCGCTTCAGTTATATGCACCTTTCCAACTCCAAGAGAGTTGTCCCTGGCAAAGAGAAAATCGTCTGTAATAGTTTCTAATTTGGCTTTCATCTTGTCAATATTAACCGGTTGTATCAGCCAGGGCTGTGATGCAATCAATTCAACAGGAAATGTTTCCAGGCGCATAGGAACATCTTGTTCAGCGATGATAGCTTTACGAATGCTTTGTTCAAACACTTTACCCCAATTGAATGAGTAATTGAGAGAAATATTAATTATATCAAATACATCTTTGGGCTCATCACGACTAATAAGTGCAGTCAGTTTATTGGCTAAAATATTACCGGGATTATCTACCGGAATATTATTAACCTGAAGAGTTTTTCCCCATCGCTCAGCTACATCATTCACAAATTCAATTTTTAATTCACAATTATTGTCTTCTATCCAAATCCTGATATAATCATCGTAGAGAATAAGTTTATCTTGGGGTGTATTAAACAGGGAATCAAGGATATGACGGATTTTAGTTACGGTCCCTTTAAACGAATCATCGGTATTTGCAAACAAATCAATATCATCACTATACCTGTGCTTCAAATAAAATCTCCCAAGGGCTGTTCCTCCCGTAAGGTATAGTGTTCCGTAATGTCCGGATAAAGCATTAAATACCTTGTCCTGTAGCTTATATAGCTTTAGATAATCGTTTACGGATAAACTCATAATTAGTTTTAATAGATTTAAATCGCAACGATTTTACAATATCGTCAGTCAGAAGTTCGGTAATCCGTTCGATGGAAAGTATTTTTAAAACTGTAAACCAACGATACGACTCAATAAGCTTCCTGAACAAAGTTGCTTCGTTGTAATGCCCTGCATTTTCGCGAACACCTTCCAGAACTTCAAGGCAATGCTCCGGCGGAATGTTGTAATCCCACATCAACCCTTTCATAAATTTTAATTTTTCCTCTTTCGTGTACATAATATATGGTCTATGTTAATAATTCCACCGTTGGATATTCTATACAAATTTGCATAAATTATAATGCATTTTTTACAAAGATACGAATTTATAAAAGCTTTATATTCGTATTTCAATTTGCCTGCCGTTCAAATAAGTGGATATTTCCCTGAAAATAACTGCGAATTCCTCCCTGTGCAATAAATATCATACTTCCCGGCTGATAACAAACTTCGTAATGCTTTTTCAAAAGCCTGATTTTCTAATGGTATTTCTTTCGCTCTATTATCAACATTTATTCAGTATGTTATAAAGATTGGGTTAAAACAGCATTTTTATTTAGTATACTGTATAAATACCGGTTTTTTTTTGATTATTGTGATTTCATAAAGGTGGTATTGTTTAGAGAGGCCTTCTACTTTTATAATTGTCTCATGTATGCTAAATTCCAATCTGATAGCTATCGGATTTGGGTTTTGGGATTTATTTTGGGTTTGGAATTTGGGATTTTCCCCTCTTCAAACCGTATCCATAAACGTCTTTTCAACCTTATGAAACACCAACAAGCCAATTAACAGCAATATTACCATAAAACAAAAACTATACGCCAGATGTAACGGGTTGAAAGTGCCTGCCCCGAGGTAAGAAAACTTGAAGGTCTCAATAATGGAAGTCATGGGATTGGCTAATATTATCCACCTGTATTTCCCGGGTAAAAAAGATAAAGGATAAACGACCGGTGTGACATACATAAGCAATTGCACCCCAAACCCCACGAGAAACTGAAGATCGCGGTATTTAGTAGTCATTGATGAGATAATTATCCCAAATCCCATGCCTATGCCTGCCATCATTAGCAGGAGCAACGGGGTTAAAAGGATATAGATATTGGGATTGACGTTGGCGCCTGTTATTATGTAAAAAAAAAGGAAACAGAGCAATAATGTAAACTGAACTCCAAATTTTATCAGGTTGGAAATGATTATTGACAGAGGTATGATCATTCGCGGAAAATATACTTTTCCGAAGATACCTGCATTTGCAGTAAAGGTGGAGGATGTCTTGCTAAAACAACTGGCAAAATAACCCCATCCCACTATACCTGTCATATAAAACAAAACCTGTGGCAAACCATCGGTGGGGATTTTTGCAACCCTGCCAAAGATGACTGTAAATATCATTGTAGTTAGAATTGGCTGGATAAAAAACCATAATGGTCCGAGCACTGTCTGTTTGTAAACAGCTACAAAATCCCTTCTCACGAACAGCATCAACAGATCCCTGTATTGCCAGATATCACCCAATTTAAGATCCCACCAACCGGATTTGGGAACGATGACCATCGTCCAATCTTCCTTTTCCTTGACTATAGCTTTATTCATTTCATTTTAAAATAAAAATTCATAGATAATTCTATTATGCAAAATTACGAATTATTTTTCATAGCAGCTTATTTGTTATTAGTCGTTGAGCACATTAGGCATGGGATTGGATGCTGGTTGCTGGATGCTGGTGGCTGGTTTGTATGTATGCTTGGTTACATGGTTGCATGGTTGCATGGTTGTATGATTGCATGGTTGCATGATTGCATGATTGCATGGTTGCATGATTGCATGATTGCATGATTGCATGGTTGCATGATTGCATGATTGCATGATTGCATGGTTGCATGATTGCATGGATGCATGATTGCATGATTGCATGGTTGCTGGTTGCGGAAACTGACTGGTTGTTTAAGATTAGATATCAACCGCCTGCTGTAAATTGCCGGCAGTTAATTTCTCAGCTGCTTCTTCTACACTATCGGTAATGGTAAATATGGTATTTAGTTTAGTGGTGATAAAGAGGGTTTTTATCTTCTCTGAAACATTTGCTAATATTGTTTCCCCACCTGATTTTCTCGATTTGGTTAATATCTTAACCATCTCGCCAAGCCCGGAGCTGTTTATATGTTTTAGTTCCGATAAGTCGAGGATAAAATTATTCTTTTTTTGAACTAAAAGATGCTCTATATCATCACTTAAATTCATCGTTTGATTATTCTCTAATAAGTTCCCGCGGAATAAGATGATTATTAAACCGGACTTTTCTATGATTTGATATTTAAATTTCATAAAATTTATTTTAAAGTATCGGATTTTTAATGTTTAGCAACGAATTACACTAATTTTCACAAATTTATTTATTAATGTAAAATCCGTGTAATTAGTGGCAATATTCCTTTTTTTTTTAGAAATTTGAGTAGCTATGTCCTTATTTTATTTATTTACGTAGGTATGTTTTTATAATTTTCACAATCTCCATTTTCCAGGAGTTTGGAACATTTTCCATAAAAGATAAGAGAGTGATGTGTAATGTTAAAATTCAGTGATTTGCCGGTTGTTGATTGTATTTGCTGTACACGGGGATCGCAAAACTCAAAAACCTTTTCACAATCAATACAAATCAAATGGTCGTGCTGTTTGTATTCATACGATTTCTCAAACTTTGCAATATTCTTGCCAAATTGATGCTTCTTAACAAGATTACAGGCTAACAGTAGTTCTATTGTATTGTATAATGTTGCTCTGCTGATCCTGTAATTTCTTTTCTTCATATAAATATATAGTGATTCAATATCAAAATGGCTGTCTAAAGAATAAATTTCATCCAATATAGCAAATCTTTCAGGGGTTTTTCTGTGTCGGTTGTTCTCAAGATAAGCTGAAAAGATCTGTTTAACGGTTTCAGCAGTATTTGGGATACTCATTGGATTTGGGATTTATTTTGCAATCATCTCCTGGTAAAAAAACATACAGTTACTGGATGCTGGCATCTGGCTACTGGTTTGTGTCCAGAATGTTTGTTTTATAAGAATTTTACCAGCGACCAGCCTTCGCAGGCCGTAGCCTGCTTTGGCAGGCGAAGGCCAGTAACCTGCATCCAGCAAAAGTTTTTTATTAACAATTATATATCTTAATGAACAAAAAGTAATAAGTAGCTACTAGCGTTAATTAATTCTATTAATAGTAAGTATGCCTTTAATTTTTTTCAGGTCGTTCATTAGATTAGTAAGATGGTCAGTGTCATCAACATATACCATTATCATACCCTCAAAGATCCCATCATTACTGTCAAAGCTGATCGTACGCATATTCACATTCAGGTCTTTTGAAATGATCGTGGTTAAATTATTGACAACCCCTACGTCATCAATACCTGTTAGTTTAATACCTGCTAAAAATGCGAGGGATTCCTGCCTTGTCCACCTGGCTTTGATAATTCTATAGGCATAATTTGACATCAATTGAATTGCATTGGGGCAACTAACCCTGTGGATTTTAAGTCCTTCATTGATTGTAGTAAATCCAAAAACATCGTCTCCTGGAATGGGATTACAGCAGGGTGCAAGCTTATAGTCAATTTTGTCCAGGTCTTCACCGATTACCAGCATTTCAGTCTTACCCCTTGCTTTTTTCACCAATTCTTCAAGAGTAATATCTTTCGTTTCCTGTTCCGATCCTATTTTTATCTTTCCTTTCTCTTTGGTTAAGTTTTTTATTTTTTTGATGTCGATCTTACGGAGACCGATCAGGTAAAAAAACTTCTGGATGTCGGGTACCTTATAAAAAGAGAGCAATTCCTTAATATTAGCTGAATTAAAGATGATCTTCAGGCGTTTGAACTTTCGTTCAAGGATTTCTTTTCCTTGATTGGCGATCTTCCTTGTTTCTTCATTTAATGAACTTTTGATCTTTGTTTTTGCTTTTCCTGTAACTACGTACTTCAGCCAGTCTTCTTTAGGTCTTTGTTTATTGGACGTGATGATCTCAACCTGGTCACCGCTTCTGAGCTGATGACTTAAAGGTACCAGTTTGAGGTTTACCTTTGCGCCTATACATTTTTTCCCGACCTCTGTATGTATATCAAAAGCAAAGTCAAGAGCGGTAGATTGTGCCGGAAGTGTTTTTAATTCACCCTTAGGAGTAAAAACAAATATTTCATCAGAGAAAAGATTTAATTTAAAGTCATCCATAAAATCGAGCGCATCGGGTTCGGGATTTTCGAGCAATTCTCTTACCTTCCTGATCCAGCCATCCAAAGCGCCTTCAGTTGTTGATTCTTTATATTTCCAATGAGCAGCATATCCTTTATCAGCTATTTCGTTCATTCTCCTGGTTCTTATCTGCACCTCTACCCATTTCCCTGTTGGGCTCATTGTGGTTGTGTGCAATGATTCATAGCCATTTGCCTTGGGAGTGGATATCCAATCGCGCAAGCGGTCGGGATTGGGTGGATAGAAATCGGTTACGATCGAATAAACCTTCCAGCAATTAGCTTTATCTTCTTTCTGAAATGCATCAATGATTATCCTGATAGCGAAGACGTCATATACCTCCTCAAACGGAATATCTTTATTTTTCATTTTGCTCCAAATTGAGAATATGGATTTTGTCCTGCCCTCGATCTCGGCATTTATCTTTTGTTCTGCAAGTGCTTTTTTAATTGGCTGTGTAAAACTTCTGACAAATCTCGCCCTAACGCCTTTCGTCTTTTGTAATTTTTCTTTGATATCTCTATAAACTTCAGGTTCGGTATATTTAATCCCCAAGTCTTCCATTTCGGTTTTTATATTATACAAACCGAGCCGGTGGGCAAGCGGTGCATATAAATACAGGGTTTCAGAAGCAATCTTCAATTGTTTCTCATGATGCAATGCGTCTAATGTTCGCATATTGTGTAGTCGGTCGGCAAGTTTTATTAAAATTACCCTGACGTCATCAGAAAGTGTGAGAAGCATTTTCCTGAAGTTTTCCGCCTGTAATGATGAAGTGTGATCAAAAACACCTGAGATTTTAGTTAACCCGTCAATAATTGTAGATACTTTTTCCCCGAACAAACCTTGGATATCTTCGAGTGTCATTTCCGTATCTTCCACAACATCATGCAGGAGGGCGCAAACAACGGAGGTTGCCCCCAATCCTATCTCTTCGGTAGCGATACGTGCAACAGCAATAGGATGGTAGATATACGGCTCACCGGTCTTCCTGCGCATATCCTGATGTGCATCAAGGGCTATGTCAAATGCCTTTCTTATTTTCTTCTTTTTTATATTGTTTAATCCACGCTTGTTACATGCCCTTAAAAGACCCCGATAGCGGTTCAGTATCTCTTTCTTTTCTCTTTCTGATCTTTCTGTTTTTTGTCCTGTTACCGGCATTACTTTTGAATTGGATAGGTAAAATTACTAAAAAATGTTGTTCCTGAAATAATTCTTTGAACATTCTCTAATTTATACCAAAACTGAATGAGTTTGCAAATTCATTAATGAAATGCAAAGCATTCACTCGGGGTTTTTCGAGCGCATGACTTTGCGGTATGAGTAAATAAAACCACAGATTTCACAGATTAAAATCTGTGAAATCTGTTATTTTCGGATCCATTTGGGCAGCTATGTCCATAAAATTCAAACCATTAAAATTCCCGGAGCTCATAAATAGTAACACAATCCCTAACATCCCCCTAGATAAGGAGGACTCCCTCTTTAAGTCCTTAATTAATACGTTTAAATCAGTATAAACTAAAAGGTCATTTCTTCCGAAAGCTTCCTTAACCTGTTCAACAGCAATAGGCTTGAGCTTTTTATGAGCAATAGTATGGGGGTTGTAATATACAATTGCGACATCAGCCATTTCCATGGTTCCTCTGTACTCTTTCAGAAAATTATCACTCAAGCTGCTGAAAGTGTGCAGTTCGAGGCAGGCAACAAGCTTGCTGAAGGGGTTTTGCTTTTTTAAAGCGGATATTGTTGCTCCTACCTTTGAGGGTGAATGAGCAAAATCATTGTAAACCGCTATTTTATCGCTCTTTACTAATAATTCCAATCGCTTTGAAGCGCCCTTGAAAGAAGAAATTGCCTCATAAAATTGCTCATTATTGATATTCAGCTGATTACAAACCAACCTTGCACCATTGATATTCAAAAGATTATGATCCCCGAAAACCCATAGAGGGATATTACTTTTCTCTATATCCGGAGGGATAATAAATGTAACCCCGTTTTTAATTTTATGTGCAGGGATTGAATAAGGCAGCTTTTTTATATCTTTTCGGCAAGCCCCTGCCATTTTTTTTACTTCTTCATCATCCTGACAAAATACCAGGGTTCCGCCTTCTGATATCTTATCAATAAAAATCCTGAACTGTTCTACATAATTTTCAAAAGTTGGAAAAACATTGATATGGTCCCATGCAATTCCGCTCAGCAAAGCTATATGTGGCTTGTATAAATGAAACTTCGGGCGTCTGTCTATTGGTGATGATAGATACTCATCTCCTTCGATAATTGCTATCGTGGCATCATCTGTCAACCTCACCATAATATCAAAACCCTCCAGTTGTGCTCCAACTAAGTAGTCACAATCAATATTGTGATATTGTAAAACATGAAGTATCATAGCGGTTATTGTGGTCTTACCATGGCTTCCACCTATCACTACTCTCGTTTTATCTTTGGTTTGCTCATAAATATACTCGGGAAATGAATACGTTTTAATGCCGAGCGTCTGTGCTTTGAGCAGCTCGGGATTATCAGCCCGTGCATGCATCCCCAGTATAACAGCATCTAATCCGCTATAAATATTGCATGTATCCCAACCAATTTTCTTTGGCAATAATCCATGTTTTTTCAACTTGCTTCTTGACGGTTCAAAGATCTCATCGTCTGAGCCGGTGACCGTATAGCCCTTTTTACATAATGCTATGGCAAGGTTATGCATCGCACTGCCGCCTATTGCTATAAAGTGAATGTTCATTTGAAATGTAATATTACAGCGAATTTCACTAATTAACACTAATTTCCAAAAACAATTTTTCTTTTCGGTTTATTTCGATTTTATCTTACGAAAGGCCAGGGGTTCTGAAATTGTAATTATCTTTGCAATGCAAAGAGAAGATATTATTAGTGAAATTTCAATAATTATAAGAAAATATTTGCCAACACAGTACAAAATCCTACTTTTATGAAACTATACCCAATCAACACCGGCAATTTCAAATTAGACGGAGGTGCGATGTTCGGTGTTGTCCCCAAAGTGCTGTGGCAAAAAACCAATCCTGCGGATGAGAATAATTTGTGCACATGGGCTATGCGATGCCTGCTCATTGAAGATGAGAACCGCCTGATATTAATTGACAACGGGATAGGCGACAAGCAAAGCGAGAAATTCCTCAGTTATTATTACCTGCATGGTGATGATACCCTGGAAAAATCACTTGAAAAACATGGATTCTGCCATGATGACATAACAGATGTAGTTATCTCCCACCTGCATTTTGATCATTGCGGGGGAAGTGTAAAATGGAACAAGGATAAGACAGGATATGTAACTGCCTTTAAGAATGCAACCTACTGGAGCAATTCTGCTCATTGGAATTGGGCAACCGAACCCAACCAACGGGAAAAGGCATCTTTTCTTAAAGAGAATATTATTCCAATACAGGAATGCGGACAGTTACAGTTCGCAGATAGTGGGAGAAGCAGCATTCAAGGGACGAGGGATGCAAAGGAAAAAAAATATAAAATTTTTCCTGACTTTTCTGTATTATTTGTTAACGGGCATACGGAAGCACAGATGCTTCCTCATATTATATACAAAGGAAAAACAGTTGTGTACTTGGCGGATCTGATTCCTTCTGCCGGGCATATCCCCCTGCCGTATATCATGAGCTATGACATGCGACCCTTAGTCTCTTTAGAGGAGAAGGAAACTCTCCTGAACAAAGCCGCTGATGAAGAATACATATTGTTCCTTGAACATGACCCGCTTATTGAATGTTGTACCGTGCAGCATACTGAAAAAGGGATTAGGATGAAAGATTCGTTTACTTTGAAAGAGTATTTTGGAGAGTAAGACAAGGTTTTAGAAACCTTGCGGGTTTAAGAAAATCTAATTCAAAAGCTATTGTGATCAATTACTCAAAATCTTCACTTCCGTCCTCCTGTTCTTCTGCCTTCCTTCAGGCATATCATTGCTGGCAACGGGTTGTGTCTCTCCATAGCCGGCAGCTAATACTCTATCCGGCTCAATACCTTTTTTGATAAGATAATTTCTAACGGAATTCGCCCTGTCTTCTGATAATTTTTGATTGGCATCTTCATCTCCAGCATTATCTGTATGCCCTCTGATTTCAATCTTCATGCTATTTTTAAACAGCATTACTTCTATAAGTTCGTTAAGCTCTTTGTAGGATTCGGGACGCAACGTTGATTTTCCAGCATCGAAAAACACATTATCCAAAGTGTAAATTTTTGGAGGTTCATACTGAAAAGAATATTCAATGATCAGGAATTCCATATCAGGTATTGACAATTCAACAGTATCCTCTTTGCCGCCAAAATCACGGTACTTTACTGTATAAGTTTCTCCTTTGGGGATCAAGAGAGAAAACTTGCTGCCGGGAGATTTAAAATAAAAGGATTTGTTATTGGTTTTACCTTCAATTTTGATAAAATCCAATGTGATCGGCTTTTCTTTGAGATCAGTAAGTGACACATTTAACAAGACTTCAGTTGCTGTTGGTTCAAGTTCCTGGGCAATTGTTGCAGAACAAAATATTGCAAAAATTAAAATAAATGACAGGAATCGTTTCATAATTTGGGTTTTATTAGATCGTCAAAATTACATAAAAAAACATAGCCAGGTTAAACTGCAATATGTTTCATCTTGACAAAATTTTTAAAAGATTCATCTTTTATTTTTATAAATACATCTAAATATCGTTAAAATTATCAATTTTAAATATTAAATTTGCAACTCTATTATTATTTTATAAATAAATATTAAAAAATTATAAAGGGCAGACCATTCAGAAACACCTAAAAAAATTAATTATGGTGAAAAAAATTTATTTCATAGCATATTTTTTTATTGCTGCAATCCTGTTTACAGGATGTAAATATGAAACAGACGAAATCAAAGAAAAAGATACTGATACTACCGGGATTGCAGATAGAGAAGAATTTGTTTATCTAACAGAGCAATTTGCTGACATAAAAATATTAAGATACCAGGTACCCGGTTTTGAGGAATTAGACCTTAAAAATAAAGAGTTGCTTTATTATTTGTATCAGGCAGCTCATTCCGGCAGGGATATCATCTGGGATCAAAATTACAAACACAACCTGCTCGTAAGAAGAACTCTTGAAGCAATTGTAAGAACATATAGCGGAAACAAGGGAACGGAAAATTATCAGAAATTCATGGAGTACACAAAAAGGGTTTGGTTTTCCAATGGTATTCATCATCATTATTCTACAAAAAAAATAATGCCGGAGATTTCAATAGTATATTTTGCGGAATTGATCAGGTATACGGAAGAAGATGAACTCCCATTATGTCCAGGTGAAACAAAAGACAGTTTATTTACTATCATTACTCCTATCATCTTTGATCCAAAGATTGATGCAAAGAGGGTTAATTTGAGTCCTAGTGCCGACCCTGTCGCCCAATCAGCCAACAACTATTATGAAGGAGTAACTAATGATGAAGTGGAAGCTTTTTATAAAAAAATATCCGGCAAAAATGACCCTACACCTATCTCCTATGGCTTGAACTCTAAATTGATAAAAGAAAATGGTCAGATTAGAGAGAAAGTATGGAAAATAGGTGGAATGTACACAGAGGCGATTGAAAAAATTGTTTTCTGGTTAAAAAAAGCAAGCTCAGTTACTGAGAATGATAACCAAAAGGAAGCGCTGGACAAGTTAATAGAATATTATGAAACCGGTGATCTAAAAATATTTGATGAGTACAATATTGCCTGGGTAAAAGATACTTCCTCAATAATTGATGTTATTAACGGATTTATAGAAACATATGGTGATGCTATTGGATACAGGGGCGCTTTTGAATCTGTAGTATCTATCAAGGATGTGGAATCAACAAAGCGAATGACCGCAATCAGTGAAGAGGTACAGTGGTTTGAAGATAATTCTCCAATAATGGATGAACACAAAAAGAAAAATGTTGTTGGCATCTCTGCAAAAGTTATTACAGTTGTCGCAGGAAGTGGTGATGCCAGTCCTTCATTTCCTTTAGGGATAAACTTACCTAATGCAAATTGGATACGAAAAAATTACGGTTCTAAATCTGTTAACCTCGGAAATATTGTTCGCACTTATGTTGAATTCGGTAGGGAAAGTGGTTTTATAGATGAATTTGCATATTCCCAGGAAGAAATAAATATTGCCAAAGACTACGAAGCGCTTGGCAGCAATTTGCACACCGACATGCACGAAGTGATAGGGCATGCTTCAGGACAAATCAATAATGGAGTAGGCACACCCAAGGAAACACTGAAGAGCTATGCCTCAACTCTGGAAGAAGCCAGAGCCGACCTGGTAGCATTGTATTATTTAATGGACGAGAAGTTGATTGATATTGGAGTCATGACCAGCCTGGATGTAGGCAGAGCCTCTTATGACAAATATATAAGAAACGGCTTGATGACACAATTAGCAAGATTGGAACCGGGAGATGACCTGGAACAAACACATATGCGAAACAGGCAGTTAATAGCAAAATGGGTTTACGAAAAAGGGAAACATGATAAAGTTATTGAGAAAAAAATCAAGAATGGAAAAACATACTTTGTGATCAATGATTATTTTAAATTGCGTAAATTATTCGGTCAGCTTTTAAGAAAAATTCAAAGGATCAAATCCGAAGGCGACTATCAAAGCGGTTTTAGTTTGGTGGAAAACTATGGTGTTAAGATTGATCCCGATCTTCACAAAGAAGTATTGGCACGATATAAAAAACTGAATATACCACCTTATACCGGGTTCATCAATGCAAAACTAATACCTGTATACGAAGGTGAAAAAATCGTGGATGTAAAAATTAAATACCCCGTTGATTTTACCGAACAAATGCTATATTACGCTAAAGAATTTTCGTTTTTGCCGACATATAATTAAAAGTATCGGAATTTCAATATTTAAACACGATATGCTGTTAATTAATCTTTTAAATTTAATAATCCGGTACTGGGTTCTGTGCCCTGGGTGGTTGGTTTTATAATCAAACTCTATAACCAGTACACACCACCCAGTAACCAGGAACCAGCAACTTTCTCATATTTTTACTTTACACAATTTAAAGCAATTACATTTTTAATCCGCCCGCTGGCGGACGAAGTTCTGTTCTTAGAGTCATCCTGTTCCTTGTTTTTTAGACACTACTGATTTAATAAAAACGCTGACCAAACTCACTATCAGCAAATCACTAAATCACCAAATGAATTACGGTATCTGTAATTTAAGTGTTGTTCCCTGCCGGAAAAAACCTTCAGACAAGAGCGAAATGCTTACCCAAATCCTTTTTGGCGAACATTTCGAAATTCTCTACAATCAGAAAAGCTGGTGCCTAGTCCGCTTAGCTTATGAAAATTACGAGTGTTGGATTGACAACAAGCAATTTCAGCCCATTTCCAAAAAAACATTTAATGAACTAAATAAAATTTCCATACCATGCTTTACGGAATTGGTTCGATTTATCGTAAATAACAAAGACGGTTCAATCATGCCTATTGTTATGGGAAGCTCTCTGCCATACCTTAAAGATAATGTCTGTAATATAGGAGGCATCGAATATTCTCTCCATGAAAAGGCAGGTATTGGTAGCAATAAAAAACCCAAAGAGTTGATCGTTGAAAATTCAAAAAAATATTTGAATATGCCTTACTTATGGGGTGGGCGTTCACCATTTGGTATTGACTGCTCAGGATTAACTCAAAATGTTTTTAAATTAAGCGGCATCAAATTACCCAGGGATGCTTGTCAGCAAGCGGAAAGTGGCAGTACGATAAACCTGCTTGAAGAATCCAGGGAATGCGATCTGGCTTTTTTTGTCTCTATGACCAAACCCGGAAATAGCAGACAGAAGAACAAAAAAGAAAAAATAACTCATGTTGGAATAATCTTAAAAGACGATCAAATAATACACGCTTCAGGTAAGGTCCGTATTGATAAAATTGACCACCAGGGGATCTATAATGTTGACAGGAAGGAATATTCACACAGGTTGAGGTTGTTGAAAAGGGTAGTGTAAAGTGATGGCATAGTAATTCTATCATTCATCAAACTTACACAACACTAGCGTATCAGTGTAACATGTCCAATATATTGATGTCTCTTGCCTAATATATCTTTTGTATAAATCAGCCAAACGTAAACATCTTCCTGAGCAAGTTCTCTACCGTTATTTGCCCTGCCATCCCATGGTTTGTTTATGTCATTGGTCTCATAGATTATATCGCCCCAACGATCAAAAATATACATCTCAAATTCCTTTTCGTCAATGCCAATAGCCATTGGGAAAAAAGTATCATTTATGTCATCTTTATTAGGAGTAAATGCATTTGGCATAAATAAGGTATAATCGCCTTCAATCACTACATTAAGGGCAATGGTGTTAAAACAGCCGAATGAGTTTTCAACGAACAATTCAACAGTATATGTTCCAGTATCTGTATCATTATAGGCATGAATGGTATCAAAACCCACCCAAGTTGTTGAATCGCCAAAATTCCATAGGTAAATGACAGGATCGGATATTGCGCCTGATGAAGTATTGGTAAAAGTTATGTATGGATATAGTATAGAAGCAGGATTAGGATCAGCCATAAACCCGGCAACGGGATTCGGCCATACAGTTATCATGTCAACCATCGTCAGGGTGTCTGAACATCCACCTGATGATGTTGCAATTAAAGTTACATCATAAGTAATTGATATTTGATCTCCATTAATGTAGCAATGTGTTGGATTTTGTGTTGTATAGTCAACGTTTCCATCATTATCCACATCCCAAGCCCATTCTGCTATTGAACCGCTTGTAATATTGCTTTTGTCTGTAAATTCTACGCACCATGGTGAACAAAACCGGCTAGTATCAGCAGTGAGACCAGGTTGGGGCAATGTATATACTTCTACCTGCAGGGTTGTATCGTCAATGCACCCATTAGCATCGGTTACTATTAATGTGTAAACACCCGCTATTGCCGAGGTGGCATTTGTTGATACTATCGGACTCTGTAATAATGAACTGAAGCTGTCAGGCCCTACCCATGAATAAAACGACATTCCGCCTGGTCCGCCTGCTAATGTCAATATTGCCCCTTCACATACAAGATAGTTATTCGTTGCACTTGCTGATGGATTGGCATTTACTGTTACTGTGGTATTTGTATCGTCTGTACAACCATTAGCATCGGTTACTGTTAATGTATATACACCCGCCATTGCCGTGGTGGCATTTATTGAAACTACCGGACTCTGTAATAATGAACTGAAGCTATCAGGCCCTATCCATGAATAAGACGACATTCCACCTGCCCCGCCTGTTAATGACAATATTGCTCCTTCACATACAGGCCCATTATTAATTGCACTTGCTGATGGATTGGTATTTACTGTTACTGTTGTATTTGTATCGTCTGTACAGCCATTAGTATCGGTTACTGATAATGTATATACACCCGCCATTGTAGTAGTGGCATTTATTGATACTGTCGGACTTTGTGATAATGAACTAAAGCTATCAGGCCCTGTCCATGAATAAGATGACATTCCGCCTGGGCCGCCTGTTAATGTCAATATTGCTCCTTCACAAACAGGACCGCTATTTGTTGCACTTGCTGATGGATTGGTATTTACTGTTACTGTTGTATTTGTATCGTCTGTACAGCCATTGGTATCGATTACTGTTAATGTATATACTCCAGCCATTGCCGTGGTGGCATTTGTTGATACTATCGGACTTTGTGATAATGAACTGAAGCTATCAGGCCCTGTCCATGAATAAGACGACATTCCGCTTTGTCCGCCTGTTAATGTTAATATTGCTCCTTCGCAAACAGGGCTGTTATTTGTTGTACTTGCAGATGGATTGGTATTTACTGTTACTGTAGTATTTGTATCGTCTATACAATCATTAGCATCTATTACTGTTAATGTATATACACCTGCCATTGCTGTAGTGGCATTTGTTGATACTACCGGGCTCTGTGATAATGAGATGAAGCTATCAGGCCCTGTCCACAAGTAAGCCAACATTCCGACTGGTCCGCCAGATAATGTCAATATTGCACCTTCACATACAGAACCATTATTTATTGCACTTGCTGATGGATTAGGATTTAATGTTACTGTAATATTTGTATCGTTAGTACAGTTATTAGCATCGGTTACTGTTATATAGTAAATCACGGTTCCGATATTCAGGTTTGAGATGCCTGAATCTGTAGATAGTGTATCTACTCCATCTGTCCAGACATATTCATAAGGCCCTGTCCCGCCAATAGCATTAACTTCTGCATAATTTGAATAATAACATAATGTATCCTGTGAGATTATTGAAACTATTTCTAATGGATCATAATTTGGAACTATTTGTATGTCAGGAACAAATGTAGTATCAGGGAAATATCCCTCTATTTGCCAGGGCATTTGTAAAGGTGGGCCGAACAGAGGCGGACCTGCGAATGTTCCAAGCGTAATAGTATCAAGATATGCAAGATAACTTCCTTGTATAATAGGGTTAGAAGGGGTGCCAATACTATATTCTATATCTAATATCTTTAAATAAAAATCAACATCTATACTGTCTCTAACAAGATTAGTAAGCCAGGGGTCTATTGTATGTGTTGTTGTTATATCAAGTGTATCATAATCAAAACAAGGGTATTTTAAATCAATATCATAATCGGCACCATATTTAATACTATCAGAAGTGCCTTGTTCAATCATAGTATTATTAAGATCATAGATTTTATAATCTATAGGAGCAGGAAATTCAAAAACATTCCAGACGTTAGGATAGTGATCGGGCGGTATTTGTTGCCCAAAAATATCATAGTATTCCTTATCATCGCAGAAAGCTAAATTTTGGTTCATCGTATTAGTTAACAACAATTCGGCATCAATAAGATCCCACGCAGCATCTATGGTAAAATCTTCTCCACTAATAGGGTCTGTCATTATAAAAATAGTTGTATCGCCTTCTTCATACTCCATTGCCTGACTTACCTGTTCAAGAGGAGCTAATTGGGGTATATTAGATAAATAATGACACATTACCTGTACGAATTTGATAATATCAAGTTGAATGTGCATATATTCACTGTTTCCCCAGGCATATAATCGTTGTTCATCTTCAATCCATTCAACAGTTTCTATATCAGGTAATTGAATATCGCCTGTAATACCTATCAGGTCATAAAAAATAGCAGGAAATTCTATAGGCCAGCCTACCGAATCCTGAATAAAATAAACAGAATCTATAACAGGATTTCCAAAAGCATCATAATGATAGTCAACCCAGGGGATTTTATATTCTCCATTTACAGCATCAATAAGAAAAATATCAAAAGTATCAAGATCAATATTAATAGGTGGTATAATATTTATAGTATCCCATACAATATTAAATGGGTCTTGAAAATCTGAATAAATAATGTCTATATTGGCTTGTACATCAAAATTTATATATAATCGTATTTTCCCAAATTCCGGCCAATTTGAATAAAGACGCCATTTATCATTATCAGCAGGGTATATTGTAGAATCAAGTTCACGATAATCTGATGTTATTGTTATCCAATCACCATTAGTAAACGACATATTATTAGGAAATCCCATATCTATCTTTGTAGGGTAATTAACATATGCTTCTCCCCCCGACCATCCTGTCATTTCAAAAACCAACATCATAGCCATATAGGTTCCATAATCAAATATTACACCCACTGAATCAAAAAGCCCGAAATTATGCACAAATGAATGAGTACTATCATAGGGGCCTACTTCTATATTTACTAAAGTATCAATTTGATCTATGCTCCAGGTGTAAGATGATGGGCCCCACATCCCTACTGTATCCGACCTCCAGGGTATGTCATGGATAATGTTAAATTGAGAATAAACATTATTATAGCCAATGCAGAACAGAAATATTAAAACAATTAATTTATAGTATCGGATTTTACTCACTATATTGTTTATTTTTATAGGTGTTCGTGAATGCTTCGCATTTCAATGTTTTAAATGAATTCATATTGAAATCTTTCCTTTGTGCTTTATAAACAGCTACTGGTTACTGGTTTCTGGCTTCTGGTTTTTTACGATAATATTAAAGGGAAGCAATCCCTACCAGCTACCAGTAACCAGTGACTTTATCATATTTTTTCTGCATTCAAATTTAATACATGTAACTGAAATTATCGTTTAAATGCCTGCTCTGCTTACTGGGTTACAATAACGGGATTACAATAACGGAGTTGCAAATTATTAACAAATTTGCGAAGCTATGTTATACTTTCCTTTTTTTCCACGTCATTGGCGATCGGCTGGTGTGCATCACTGCCAGAACCCAAATATCCTGATCGTGTATCTCTAAGAATATGGCATTAGGAAAGCGATGCACCAATGCTCTCTTTTTTTGGTTATAGACGGTTGGAAACATACGGGAATCTCTTTGAATATTTTTGATAATTGCTTTTACATTCAGAAGAAAGTCACCTCCCAAGCACTCCCGTTTGCTTTCATACCATAGAAACGCTTGTAGTATATCTGCTTCTGCCTCTTCAGTAAGTTGGAGATTGTAGCTCATCGTTGTGCCTTGATCCTGGCTTCTACCTCATCCCAGGTGCAGAGCTTGCTCTTCCAGCTACATGCTCTTCCCGAACGCCTGTCAATCTCCTTTTTTTGTGCATCGGTAAGTTCAAAGTCATCCGGTTCTGCATCATTAGCAATGCTGTCCCAAACATACTCAACTAAAAGTATTCGCTCAGACTTGCTGAGTTTGAGTATCTCCTGTAATTGAGGGTTCATTATCATGTTTATTTGTACAAAGATACTGGGTTTTTTCAATAATAATTAAAAGAGATATTAACAATTGTTTCTAATTGATAATTTAATTATATATTTATTTTATCCCCAACTATGAGCCAAAAAGTCATACTTTCACCCTTTTCCTGCCACTTTTTCCTGAATTTACCTGCCATCCTCTAATGGCAAGGGTTTTGATAATAAGAACATAGCTGTGCAAATAGTAATTTTACCACTAATTGCACGAATTAACACTAATTCGTAATTCGTAGAAAAATGAACTTCAACAACTTCACTATAAAATCACAGGAGGCGTTACAAAAAGCCCAGGAAATTGCTTCGGGGTATGGTCACCAGGCAATTGAATGCGCTCATGTGTTAAAAGCCATTCTTACGGCAGATGAGAACGTTGTTCCGTTTTTATTTAAAAAATTAAGTGTAAACCTGAACATTTTCACCAAAGCTTTGGATAAGATAGTGGAATCACACCCAAAAGTATCGGGCGCTTCCCTGTATCTTTCCAATAATGCAAACCTGGCATTTCAAAAGGCAATTTCGTACTTAAAAGAATATAAGGATGAATTTGTCTCCATTGAACATATTCTCTTAGGACTATTGTCTGTAAACGATGATGTTGCTCAATTGATGAAAGACAATGGTATCAGTGAAAATGGATTAAAGTCAGCTATAAAGGAATTGAGAAAAGGTTCGCGGGTTACCAGCCAGAGTGTTGAAGAAACTTATAACGCGCTTAATAAATACGGAAAAGATCTAAATGAGCTTGCCGAGGCGGGAAAGCTCGACCCTGTGATAGGCCGGGATGAAGAAATCAGGAGGATCTTGCAGATACTTTCCAGACGAACAAAGAACAACCCTGTCCTGATCGGTGAACCCGGTGTTGGGAAAACAGCTATTGCCGAAGGCATAGCACACCGTATCATAAATGGTGATGTTCCAGGGAACCTGAAATCCAAAAAGATCTATAGTCTGGATATGTCTGCTTTGATTGCCGGGGCAAAATTCAATGGAGAATTTGAGGAGAGATTAAAAGCAGTGATAAAAGAAGTAATTAATGCAGAGGGTGAGATCATCCTGTTCATAGATGAAATACATACACTTGTGGGTGCCGGCTCCAGTGCAGGTGAGGGGGCAATGGACGCAGCCAACATCCTTAAACCTGCTTTAGCCAAAGGAGAACTGCAATGCGTTGGCGCCACAACCTTGAATGAATATCAAAAATACATTGAAAAAGACAGGGCGCTCGAAAGGCGGTTTCAGAAAGTAATAGTTGACGAACCGGATACTAATGACGCTATTTCCATCCTCAGAGGATTAAAAGAAAAATATGAAACTCATCACAGGGTAAGGATAAAGGATGAAGCAATTATATCAGCTGTAGAGCTTTCCCAAAGATATATCACTGACCGTTACCTGCCAGATAAGGCGATTGACCTGATTGATGAAGCGGCTGCCAAAATGAAGCTGGAGATCAACTCCGTACCAGAGGAACTGGATGAAATAGAAAGGAAGATAAGACAACTTGAAATAGAGAGAGAAGCAATCAAGAGAGAAAAAGACGAGACAAAGTTGAGCGGCTTAAATAAAGAAATAGCTGATCTAAGCGAAATAAAAAATGAGATAAAAGCCAAGTGGGAAGCTGAAAAAGAAGTTGTAGAAGGTATCCAGCGGAACAATGAGCTTATAGAAAATCTAAAGTTTGAAGCCGAGCAGGCAGAGCGTGCAGGGGATCTTGGGAAAGTAGCTGAAATACGGTACGGCAGGATCAAAGAAGCAGAAAAAGAGATTGAAAAACTCAAGGCAAAATTAACAGAAACACAGAATAACTCACCGCTTATAAAAGAAGAAATTGATACAGAGGATATCGCAGAAATCGTTTCCCGCTGGACAGGCATACCCGTAACCAAAATGCTGCAAAGCGAAATTGAGAAATTACTCAATCTGGAAGAAGAGCTTCACAAGAGGATTGCCGGACAGGATGAAGCTATTGAGACCATTTCCGATGCAGTGAGAAGAAGCAGGGCGGGTTTGCAGGATATAAAACGCCCTATCTCATTCCTCTTTTTAGGCTCTACTGGTGTTGGTAAAACCGAATCGGCAAAAACACTCGCCCAATTTTTATTCAATGATGAGAATGCTTTGACAAGAATTGATATGTCAGAGTACCAGGAGCGTCATTCCGTGTCAAGATTAATTGGCGCACCTCCAGGATATATCGGATACGAAGAAGGGGGACAACTCACTGAAGCTGTCAGGAGAAAACCATATTCGGTCATTCTTTTAGACGAGATTGATAAAGCACATCCCGATGTGTTCAATACATTGCTGCAAGTATTGGACGAAGGAAGGTTAACAGACAACAAAGGACGGCTTGCCGATTTTAGGAATACTATCATTATCATGACCTCCAATGCCGGTTCCCATATCATACAGGAAAATTTCATCAGGATGAACAATAGAAACCGTGAAGAAATAATAGAAAATACAAAAGATGAAGTGTTTGAATTGCTGAAAAAAACCCTCAGACCCGAATTTCTCAACAGGATAGATGAGACTATAATGTTCTCTCCCCTGACCCGTAAAGATATCAGGAAGATAGTGAAACTGCAGTTAAAAGAGATTGAATCACTGCTCAATGAAAGAGATATCAGGATCACAGCTACTAATGAAGCAATTGACTTTATCATTGAGCAGGGCTTCGATCCGCAGTTTGGTGCAAGGCCCATAAAACGGGTAATACAAAAACAGGTGTTGAACGAACTTTCCAAACAATTGCTCGCTGATAAAATTCAAAACAAATCCGATATTGTCCTGGATGTATTTGATGGAAAATTTGTATTCAGGAAACCGATAAAAGATGAAGAAAAAATTCAGTCTGTGAGGTGAGTCTCCCTAATAACGTGAGTATGACATGAAAAATATCATATCGAGTTATATTCTAAATCAGTGTTCATTTGTTTGAAGATATGACGCGCGTTAGAGATATCCTTAAACACCAAAGATATTTAAGAACTATTGTCATTCTGAGGAAGATAGCACGTTTGCATAAAGAAGTTGCTAAATATGGACTCATTTTGCAAAAGGTAGCTGCTTGATTATCAGGCGATTAGGATGGACGTCAGTAATTTCTCAATATCCGCAGGTAAAAAGGTTATTATTAATGAAACCACAGATTTCACAGATTACACAGATAAAAGATATTATCTGTGTAATCAAATAAATAATTATTAAACCCGGTATAAATAGGTATGCCT
>JBDRNO010000185.1:0-23502 GCA_043811005.1 Bacteroidota bacterium
ATCAAATGAAAAATGAAAAACTTTAATATTTTTCATTTGACATTCGACATTTGAAATTTATTTCTGAATTTGTGCGCATTAAACGTCTATACCAATGTCATTAATGTATATTTATCAAAATATGTGGGTACACCGTAGCCAAAGGGAGAGGGGAGACCCTCCACGCGAAAAAGCCACTTCATATGGGAGGGTGGGAGCATTTCTTTCGAAAGATTCCATAATTCACATAAAATTTTTCCAGCGGATGGCTCAGATGATGTGCCGGGCGATGGGTCTCCATCTCCGCCAGCTGGCGGAAAGGCCGGGGTGGGGCTGCTAGTATTAATCGAATGCTGGATAGACAGGAGAGGGCCGGGGTGAGGTCAAAACGCTTATCTATACTCTAACATATATGTAGAAATACCCTATCTATTAAGTAAAAATTCCCTGTAATAAAACACGTAGTTCCACTATATATTTCGCTCACTAATAAATCAATCTTGCTTTCCTGGCTATAAGAGGAGCCAAAGGTTAAAATGAGTGTAACTATGATAACAATCCGTTTCATTTATAAATTGGGATTATTTCTGATTACGGTTGCGTTAATATGAGTTATGGCTTTTCTATGAGTTCGGATTTAATTAATTCATAAGCATGCTTTGGGTTGTAGTCAATTCCTGGCCTTAATAGAGCATAAATATCTCCTTCAAAATCCGGGTCATCTATCTTCTGCTCCATGTTCCGGATGAATTGCTTTTGAGATGGCGGATTCTCTACCGAAAACGCCATGTATTCTTTATAGGGTTTCCTAAAAAGGTCAGTTGTCTCCGAATAGCGGTTATGGTTTCATTTTGTTTGCGCAAAACTACAAACAATGTAGTGAATTGTAAATGCCTTTCAATAATTTAAGATATTGTTTGTTATTTTATTTGTTAGTTTTACATAATCAATATTTTTGGTGTGAGTTTTGTAGAAAGATTATTGTCAAGAACAGAACTTTGTAAAATAATTAAAAATGCCACAAAATCACCAAAACACTAAATCCCACAAAAAGAATTTTGAGCCGATACCTAAGGAAATTGAAGAAAAAGTTTTGTTAGATAATTTAGTGGGATTTTGTGCTTTTGTGTTTTAGTGGCAAAATATTGTAATTCCTATACTTTAAATTAACATTGATACCTTGTTCTTCCGATTACATAAAGACCCCAGCCCTCTCTCTGACTCAGAGCTTATCAAAAAGTATCTAACCACAGACGACAGCTATTATGTTGGTGAGTTGCTACAGCGATATACCCACCTGATATTCGGAGTTTGCATGAAATACCTAAAGAACGAAGCCGACAGTGAGGATGGTGTGATGGAAATATTCGAGAAGCTGCTGACCGATCTAAAACAACATAAAGTTGAAAATTTTAAGGGCTGGCTTTATAGTGTTACCAAGAACCATTGTTTGATGAAACTCAGGAAACAAAAGCGATTATCCGAAAAAGAACCTTTGGATATATTATACCCGGAATCTATGGAATTTCCCGAAGATTTGCATCTAAATGATAGCATTGTTAAAGAGATGCAACTGAACAACCTTGAGAAAGCCCTTACCAAGCTTTCCAAAGAGCAGCGCCAATGTGTTGAATTGTTCTATTTGCAGGAGAAATGCTATAAGGAAGTTGCTGAAGAAACCAATTATTCATTAATGCAGGTAAAGAGCTTCATTCAAAATGGAAAAAGAAACTTGAGAAAATATTTAGAACATAATTTTGTAAAATAATTATGAATAAACAATTTAAGGACATATTTTCTGAAACCGACTGTCTTTCACTGGAAACAATACGACAGTATCTCGATGATCAATTAGGTGACAGGGAAAGGCAACAGGTTGAAAAGCACCTGACAGATTGTCCCCTTTGCTCCGATGCAGTGGAAGGATTTGGTGCAAGCACTGATTTTACTGCTGTGGAAGCAAGGATTGCAGCTTTAAAAAAAAATATCAGTTTTGCTGCTAACAAACAGTCATCCGGCTTAATGCAAAGAGACTTTGTAAAATATGCCGCAGCAGCAGCTATAGTTCTTATTATTTCCGGTGTAACATACATTTATGTTAAGAATATATCAAAGGATACCAATCTATTGATCACTGAAGAAATATCCTCCCCCCGCCAGGAAGAATCCCCTGTTGAAAGCAAACCCGTATCAGATGACAGGGCTAAAAAACAAGACTTGTCCAAACCCGAAAAAGAACCTACCACACAAGAAGCCGGTCCTCAAGATGATAAAATTACCAGGCAAATAACAACCGGTGGATTAACAACAGTATCATCACAGGAACAAGCGATGGGACAGATTACTTCAACTGTTACAAAAAAAGTTGAGGAAACAACTGTATCGGGAGATAAGATGATTGATGAAACTGATGAATTGAAAAGCGCTGATGCAGAAGAAGAAATAGCTGCGGATGGTGCTACCGCTAACTACCGCTTTGCAATTTCGGGTAAAGACAAAGAAGAACCTCCTGAGGAAAAATTGCTTGAACAGCCAAAGAGTGAAGTGACAACACCATCAACTTCTGTCGAATACTCCAGAGATCTGGCTAAGAGCCAATCCGAAACTACGAGGTCAGGCAGGGATCTTGGCGGGGAGGTAAAATCAAAGAACCGCAAGTCAGCAGGAAAAAAATCTTCAGCTATGGAAACTCCGGCTATAACACCGAAAACCGAAGAAGAGGCAGCAAGGGAAAAAGCCGAAACAGAGGCAGTAGCTAAGAAGAAAGCAAAAGAAGCAGCTATGAATAAGGCAGAGAAAGAGGCAGCACAAAAGGAAGACGGATACCTGGAATTGAATGAAGAAACAGTAATTGAAATATCCGGTGAAGCAACTTCAGCGCCTGAAGCCGATGAAAGGAAAACAGCCGCAACAGCAGAGTCAGAAAAGGCAGCAAGGATACAAACACTTGAAGACAGTGATGTTTTTTTTAGCATGATAGAGAAAATGCCCCAATTCCCGGGCGGAGAGGAAAAATTACAGGAATACCTCAAATCAAGTCTTATTTATCCTGATTCGGCAAAAGAAAAAGGGCTCGAAGGTATTGTTTATGTTACCTTTATCGTTAAAGCTGATAGCAGCCTGGATAGTATAAAAGTATTAAAAGGAATAGGGACAGAATGTGATAAAGAAGCTTTGCGTGTAGTAAAAGCCATGCCCAAATGGATGCCGGGTGAACAAATGGGAAAACCGGTGCCTGTTCAATTTAACCTGCCAGTTAGGTTTAAATTGAATTAGTAAAGAATACTCAATAATGAAACATTTAACCGCTACGCGGTAATAGCTATGTGTTTGATTTTTTCCTACAATAATTAAATCCCTACGGGATAATAATCATTTACAAGAGTATTACCACGATTATTCATGGAAAATTATAATCGTTTTGAATTCAAAAACCTACCCAACTGGCTGAATATCTGTCAACGGTCATGAAGAAAAAAATACCTCGTAGAGGTATAATTATTGTAGAATAAATAAATCACATATTTAGATCATAATTCCCCGTAGGGGATTAATAAAAAAGGTAAAACTATGAAACCAGGAGTATACACATTTAATCGCAATTTATATTCCCTCTTTTTTGTTTTAGCCCTAATCTGCTGTAACAATAAAAAAGCCGATACACATAAAAGCTCATTTGATTTTGCTGATATTTCACAAAATTCTAAAAAGACACTACCCACAAACAACGCCAGTTCTGTACAAGAAGGGAAATATGAGTATGTGATATCTATTCCCGTTCCTGATGATTTTGCAAGAGTTGAGGTACAGGAAAATTCGTTTGGGGAATACTTGAGAAACTTTCCATTAAAACAAACAGACAATATCGTTTACCTTTATAATGGCGAACAAAAATGGCCTCAAGACATACATATTGCTGTGTTAAAAATTGATGTTGGTAACAGAGACCTGCAGCAATGTGCCGATGCTGTGATGAGATTGCGCGGTGAATATTTGTATACCCGTAAAAAGTATGATGATATTCATTTTAACTTTTTAAGTGACGGTAAGCCAAGATATTATAAAGATCATGCTGACAGTGAATTTTCATACAAGAGCTTTAGAAAATATATGGATTACATCTTTTCTTATGCCAACACTGCTTCCCTATTAAAAGAGCTAAAGAGCGTGCAATTGAATGACATGAAAATTGGTGATGTGTTTATTCAAAAGGGCAACCCCTACGGTCATGCAATCATAGTGATTGATGTTGCTAAACATAAGGTATCAGGTAAAAAAATATTTATGCTGGCTCAAAGCTACATGCCTGCCCAGGAGATACATATTCTCAAGAATCTTAATGATCCGGGATTAAGCCCCTGGTATAATATTGATTTTGGAGATGAGTTGCGTACACCCGAATGGAATTTCAGGAAGGAAGATTTGAAGAGGTTTTAGTCAGTTACATCATAAATTTTTGCTTTCATTATCTTTTACTCTCTTACTTTCTTAACTGCACAAGAACATAGATAAGTAAATTTATTATAAAAATTACCACTAAAGCTCAAAAACACAAAATCCCATTAAATTTTTCTTTTGTGAAATTTAGTGTTTTAGTGTTTTTATGGCAAAATATTGAGATTCCGACATAATAAATCAGGTATGAATAAAGACAAATTCCAACTTTCAAAATGGTATTTAGACAGCATTGACCAAAAAGGAAATGTTTTTATCGGTTATATGGCTTTGTTGAAATGGAAAAAAGCATCCATTCATTTTTGCAACCATTTGTTTTATGATGTTGAAAAAGGTATTAAAAGTTACATTAGTATACAAAAGTGCAGATTTCCCGAACTCATAAATAATACACTCAATTGGAAAACAAAGCATGTAAACGCCTCCTGGCATGGTATTGACAAGGCAATATCTGAAAAAATACTGGAGAGTGAACACGGAAATATCGAATGGGATTGCCTTCAACCCAAAGCAAATTCGGATATTTTATTAAGAAACGACCAACGCCATACGGGTTTGGGCTATACCGAAAGGATAGACATCAGCATAAAACCCTGGGAAATTCCAATCAATAAACTTTATTGGGGACGCTTTCTATCCGGTACCGACACAATAATTTGGATTGACTGGCATGGGGAATCGCAAAAAAAAATATTATATCACAACGGTATAAAAAAAGACGATCTACAAATATTTGAAGAAAAGATTAATTTTGAAGATCATGAAATATTAATTTCACAAAGTGTAATTTTACGAAAGGGTTCTTTGATCTCTACCATTTTTTCAAAGTTCAAATGGTTCATAAAGGTATTCCCCTCTTCAATTTTGAATACTGAAGAATGTAAATGGAGAAGTTATGGGATACTAAAAAAGAATAATATTGTTTTGAGTGAAGGTTGGATAATTCATGAAGTTGTGAGATGGGGATAAAATTTATAGAATAATTCAAAAAAAGGAATTAATTTATTTAAGCTAATTATATTTCCGCAAAGCACGCAAAGGACTCAAAGCTCATTATCTAAATGTTGCGTTCTTTGTCCGCCATCTGGCGGAAGCTTTGCGGGAAAACAAGTTTAATTTTATGCCAAATTGTGTCAAAATATGACAGGCAAAATCTTATACGGTTTTTTATTTATTGTCTTGTTACCTTTTTTATTGGTCACTTGGGCAAATCATACGGAAAATGTGGTTTATTTATCCATAGGTGATTGGACTGCTGCAGGTTATATTTTGTCCGTGGTTGGCTTTTTAATGATGGGGTTAGGGATGTTAAATTTATGGAAGCATGGGCAAGGATTACCGATGAACGCTTTTCCCCCTAAACTATTTGTAACAAAAGGGATCTATAAGTTTTTCTCCCACCCAATTTATATTGGTGCAAGTTTGATATGTGTCGGAATTTCTCTCATTACCCAATCGGCAAGCGGGTTGTGGATAATATCCCCGATCTTTATTTTGTTATGCTTCACACTGGTTTTAGGTTATGAGAACAATGATTTAAAACAACGTTTTGGAAATATTCAATACCGCTCTTTAATTAATTTGTCTGAAAATAAAGATGAAAAAACCACGAAATGGGATATAATATCAATCTACATATTAACGCTTATACCCTGGATTATTCTTTATGAAGCTGTTGTATATATGGGTATTCCCCTTAATGCTGTTGACACTCATTTACCTTTTGAAAAATATATTCCAGTAATAGAATCTACTGAAATATTATACGGGCTAACGTTTCCTTACATATTAATTTTACCAATCTTCATAAGATCAAAAAAGCAAATGCGCGATTGTATGATATCGGCTTGGTGCGTTACTGCAATAGGAATTTTTTTTCTGATATGCTTGCCTTTTATCGCTTCTCAAAAAGAGTTCATGCCAAAAACTTTATTGGGAGATCTTTTGATCCTTGAACGCAGCCTGGATTGCGAATGTGCGGCTTTTCCTTCTTTTCATGTCATTTTTGTGTTTCTTGCTTCTAAATTTTATATTGATATTTTCCCTAAGCTCAAAAGTCTCTGGATATTTTTAGCAATTGGTATTTCAATAAGCTGTATAACTACATCAATGCACTCTATATTGGATGTTATCGCTGGTTACCTGGTTTTTCTTACGATCAATGAGCGAAAGTCAATATGGAAAAAATTACAGCAAGTGTCTGAAAAGATAGCAAATTCATGGAAGGAGTGGTACCGGGGTAGGATAAGGATCATTAATCATGGTTTTTATGCAGGATTGGCTTGTTTTGTGGGATTTGTTATTGTAGCTATATTTATTGAAAATATTTATGCAATAGCCACGGTTACTATCAGTTCACTTCTTTTTTCCGGATTATTGGGGCAGTTTGTTGAAGGTTCTCCCCGCCTTTCGCGTCCTTTCGGATATTTCGGAGGTATTGCAGGCGGGATCATCGGTTGTGTTGCAGTTCATTACATTTTCCATATTCACTTTTTTGAAATAACGGCAGCTTTTGCTATAGCAAGTCCCTGGATACAGTCAATAGGCAGGCTTCGCTGCCTGGTCCAGGGCTGCTGTCACGGAAAAACTACCACCAGTGATATAGGGATCAAATATACACACGAAAAATCCAGAGTAAACCAGATTTCCAATTTAAGAAACCAATATCTTCATAATACACAGCTTTATTCCATTCTCTCAAATATTGTTACCGGTATTATATTAATAAAACTTTGGAGTATAAACACACCGCTTCCCTTCATTGGCGGCATGTATCTTATTCTTAGCGGCATGAGCAGGTTTGTGGAAGAGTCTTACCGTGGCGAGACACAAACACTTGTGATTGCAAAATTAAGGATATACCAATGGATGTCTGTATTCAACATTATCGTGGGTGCTGTGCTTACTACTTTTCATTCATCATTATCATTGCAATTAAATAATGCTTTTGCTCCAATGATCCTGATAATTGCCCTATTGTTAGGTTTACTATCCGCTTTTGCAATGGGGATAGATTTCCCAAGATCAAATATTAGATTTTCGAGGTTGTCGGGGTCTTAATAAAGTTTGTTGACTATTTTTTTAAGTATTAAGTATTCCACAAAATACATCCTTCCATATATTTTCCATATTACCTTTTGCATCATAAAATGAATAAATTGGATAATAATATTTATTAATATAAACTTCCCGCGGATGCCTTCAAAGGATGTGTTGCGTGATGGCACTCCCTCTTCCGCCAGCTGGCAGGGATGGTCGGGGAGGGGCTTATATTCACTCACTCCTCCTTCCCAACCACTCTAAAAACTTTAGTCAAGGTAGCCCCGTTCTCATCAACCAGGGTCAATATATGTTTACCTTGTTCAGGCCTGATGCCCATTTGGTGAATGTGTTTTGTAGCGCCCAGGTATTGCTTATCCAAATGCCAGTAAATTTCGGTTGCGGGTTTGCGGTGGGCTACTTCAAATACCGCCTGTCCCGGTGTTCCATCTAATTCCGTGGGGATATATATTTTTGTTGTTTGTTTGGGATATATCAAATCCATCACCTTGATCCTCTCAGCATTCCCGCAATCAGGTCTGTATTGGGGCAAAACTTTGTATGTCGGGTCTTTTGATTTATAATACCATTCCTGCACAGGAGGCAACACGAACCAGGATTGATGAACCATCCCGGAAACATCCTCGCAATCACTTGTTACCCTGTATTTTCGATTTTCATCCAAATGAATTAAAATGTGGTAGGGACAGGGTGGTGTTTTGAGTCCTGTTTCCTGAACCCACATAGAATCTACCGGTTCGCAGATATCTGTTGCCCGGTGCCCACTCTTCCTGCATATTTCCACTTGCCTCAATTCATCATAAGGTATCTCAAACCAACCGGGATTGGGCAAGAGATCAAAAATATCGAATATGATTGGAGCTGCCGTTCCCGCACCAGTTAGTCCAGGCCTCCCTTCACCATCGGCATTTCCCACCCATACCCCAACCACATACTCAGGTGTAGTCCCGATAGCCCAGCCATCCCTGTAACCAAAGCTGGTTCCTGTTTTCCATGCTATTTTGCCGGAAGAAGAAAAAAACTTCCAACCCGATTCAGCATCAGGGCGGTTAACTTCTATCAATGCTTCATAAGCCAGCCAGATGGAACCTGCACTCAATATTCCTTTCTCCCGGTTTTGTTGTGTAATATTTATCGTTTCTTTATCAACATCCATTTCTTTAAAAATGTAACCGGGTTTTCTCATGTCATCTTCTATATACCTCCCGGAAAACTCATTATAATGATTCAGTATTCTTGAAAAACTTGCATAAATCGCTGTTAAATCCCATAATGTACCTTCTGCTCCACCCAGGATCAATGATAATCCATAATGATCAGCCGGAAACACGATAGTGCTCATTTCAAGCTTTTGCAAGAGGTAATGAAAGCGTTCAACACCGTGCTGCTGCAACATCCTTACAGCCGGCACATTTAACGACCTTGCGAGTGCACGTTTAGCATGCACAGCACCGCTATATGTCAAACTATAGTTCTTGGGTGAATAACCGGCAATCTGTGTTGGAATATCAGGTACAAACGTATTTGGCAATATCTCACCGTCATCCAGCATAGCTGCAAACAGTATGGGCTTCATTATGCTCCCCGTACTCCTGGGAGCTGTAATAATATCCACATCACTACCGTATTCCGGTTTGCCGGAGTTTTGTGTGTTGCCCACATAAACCAAAACATCACCGCTTTCCACCTCAATCACTATCGCTGCTGCATTGTGTATTTCATTCGCTTTTATCACCTTATGATGATTTTCAACAATCCGGTTTACCCTGTCCTGTAATTGTCCATCAACAGTTGTTTTAATTCTCTCTCCCTTATTCTTTAAATATATTCTCGTCAGCAAATGAGGGGCGTTATTGGGTAAAGGCAGGGGCTTCCCTGGAAGCGGCTCGGTTTTTGCCAGTTCACAGGTAAGTGAATCATAAGCTCCTGCTTCCAGTAACCTGTCTAATAACCGGTTTCTCTTTACCAATAATTTCCGTTGATTTTTCCCGGGAAAAATTAAAGCCGGTGCATTGGGTAAGACCGCCAGTGTAACTGTTTCCGCCCATGACAATTTACCGGGACTTCTGCCGAAATACCTCCATGCAGCGGCATCCAATCCAACCACATTGCCTCCAAAAGGTGCGTTTGAAGCATATAAAGCCAGTATCTCCTTTTTTGAATATCCTAACTCAAGGCGCGTAGAAAGTATTGTTTCAATGAGCTTCTGGAAAACGGTTCTCGGCTTTCCTTTTCTTGAAAGCCGCAACACCTGCATAGTAATAGTGCTGCCCCCGCTCATTATTTTTCTTGCTTTTATATTTTGGATCAATGCCCTGAAGATGGATTTGGGATTGATGCCCGGATGGTAATAAAAATACCTATCCTCAAACTGAATAATGGCTTTTTCAAATTTCTCAGGTACATGAGCATTATACGGAAAACGCCACTGACCGTCATCAGCTATCCTGGCGCCAAGTAAATTCCCATCCCTATCCTCAATCACAGTACAGCTTGGGTCAGTAAACAGGGATGCAGGAAGGGAAAAGAAATACCAGGTAAGGAGGATTAAAATTATTACTGCTTTAACCCTGTGCTTTTTTATGTATTTGATGATTTTCAATGACAATAGTTTTGGGTGGTGCTTGGTTTTTCCTCCTGAGTCGGATCCGCCTTTGACGGAAATAATCTACTAACCTCCTTAAATAAAATTGTCATCCTGAATCCTGCCATCCGCAAGCCTGTACGTATGGCATGGCAGGGTGAAGGATCTTCTGGCTACTTGCACCATCCCGTCAAAAAGCATTTTGTCTGGGACGTCACTGTTAACCGGGAGATTCTTCGCTTCACTCAGAATGATAATAATATTTTTGGAGGTATATTTATAATTCCAGCTCCCCCCCTGCCCTTACAACCTCAACCCACTTACCCGGCTTCCGGGCATTGATACGGTTGTCATACATTGCCTCGCAATAAACTGTCGGCAGGTAGAATTTGCCTAAGTAAGCTGCATTGAGCAGAACCCGGTAGGTCTTCGTTTTTCCGGAAAGAACATCAAAATAAGTGTAAACCCTGTCATCCCTGATGTCTTGATATGTTGGCACATCGGCAGCGTAAACAGATTCAAAGCCATCCAATCGGGTATTAATTATCTCCCATCCGGACGGAAAGATCTGTGTAAGCGCCATCTCTTTATAATGCCCTAAGATCCCCGGATTTCTAAGAGTAACCTCAGCCATAAAATCAGTGCCCTGTTCCAATGCGCTAACATCAATCGCATAGCCCTTCATATTCTTATAGACAATAGTTAATTTCAGGTTGTTCTCGGATGATGTTTGATCGCCTGTCTCAGGAATACCTTCCAGTGTAACACGTGCATAAATGATACCTTCTCCATTATTTGCTACTTCTACCTTCCCTCCCTGCGTTCCTTTAATACCCATGTCAACCTGGGAAACAGACAATTCGGTTATCGCATTGACAGACTTACCCCCATTAATACCGTATGTAAAGTTCAGCTCTTTAGAAGTGCCCTGTGAGCCGGCAAACTTTGACATGGCTATCAGGCAATATGCGGTTGTTTGCGTGCTCAGCCACCTGGCACTGCTCAATGTATTTGAGACTTTTTGCATCAATGGAATGACCTTTGACCTTTCGCCCATCAAGCTCATCGTCTCCAGTATCATTGCCCTGTCACGGTCGCTGGAGCCATAGGTATATGACATCTCACAATATTCCTTCACATCAGTAGCAAGATCCCCTGTGAGCTCTTTTGCAACTTCGGGTTGCCCTGCCAATACATAAGCTGCTGCCAGCCGCCATCGTGCTTGAAGCGACAGATCAGCACTTTCTCTTAACCTGTTCATCGCACCCATCTCAGGAGCTTTAGCCAACGCCAAAGTATATAAACGATATGCCTGGATCAGATCATACATGCTATAATAATACTTGGTTTTCTTACTTAGCGGAGACCAATTCCTCGCCACTTTCTTTTGGTATTTCTTCCATTTCTTTATAAAACCGGCTGGCAAGGTGTAGCCTCTTGCCTCGGCTTCAAGCATGAAGTGCCCTGCGTAGCTCGTACCCCAATCATTTGCGCTTGAAGCATTTGCCCAATAGCCCAATCCGCCATTGGACAACAGGAACGATTGCAGCCTGCTAATACCGGCTTTAACATTATCGCTTATCTTCTGTTCCATCTTCTCATCAACTTCCATCACATCCGCCAGGAATAATTGCGGAAAAACAGATGAAGTTGTCTGTTCAACACATCCATGAGGATAACCAATCAGGAATTTTAACCTCCTGCCGAAATCAATAGGTGGTATATTGGATACCTCCAAAACACCTTTGTTCGTGCCTGCCATCCCTATTAATTGATATTCTGTTACCCAGGTTTGCCCGGCTTCAATAACGGCATCAACATAATCCACAACTTTGGGATTGGGATTTCTCACATCAATCTCAATATCATACTCTGCCTTCTCCGAGCCGCTTCTGGCTATTACTTTCACTGTTCCGATACCAAGTCTTGAAGAAACCTGTAACTCAAAGTTTACGACCTGATCTCCTATTTCACTAAAGGTTATTGATTTTTTCTTGCTGCCTGTTAATGAGAAATATTCATTAGTCACTACTTCCACCGTAACATTCTTAACTTTTTTCTCCATAGCAAATATGGTCACGGGAAGTTTCACTGTTTCGCCCGGTCCTACCACCCTTGGCAGTGTAGCCAGTACCATAAGCGGTTTTCGGACTGGTGTGGTCTTCTCAGCGAAACCATAAGCGCCATCCTCACCTGCTATTATCATAGTTCTTACAGAGCCGACATATTGGGGCATCTTAAAAGTGTGGGTATTTGATGACCTGCTTCCAAGCTCGAACGGACCTAAAAACTTCACCATGGGCTTAAAGCGGATGGCTTTCTTTTTGCCTTTTCCTCCTAATGCTTCATCACCGCCAATGCTGAATATCTGCTCCAGCTTACCTCCATAAGCGCCCATAACCATATCATACATGTCCCACGTCCTTACACCCAATGCTTCGCGGGCATAGAAGCTGCTCCACGGGTCGGGTGTCTTAAAGCGCGTCAGGTCGAGCAGCCCTTCATCTACCACGGCTATGGTATAGGTCATAGGTTTGCCTTCCTGCTCTTTGATCTTTATGGTTACATCCTCTTCTGGAACCAATACATCTGGCATGTCAATCTCAGGATGAAGTTTGGTGGCAGGATCTTCCACCATTATAGGGATAACACCATACAAGCGGATGGGCAGGTCATTGGCAGTTTGAGCATGAGGTTGAAGCAATGTGAGGTGCAAATATACATTAGGTGCCATCTCATCAGTAACCTTAAAATTAAAGGTCGTTTCTCCTTTTTGCGGCTCTACCCAATAAGCATCAATCACTTTAGAGCCGGACTCAATGCTTACCAATGCTCTTCCCACACCGCCGGCTGGGAAGGTGATAGTGGCAAATTCACCAACCTGGTATTTATTCTTATCGGATGAAAACGTTAACATAGATGCTGCACCGGGTTGGTCCCGTTGCGCCCTGCCAGCCCAGCCCGGCCAATCTATATAAACTGTTCTTCCCGTGCAATGCCCGCTGACGGGATCGAAGATCCTTACCAGGTACCTTCCCCAAGCCGGGTAATCAACACGGAGCTTGAACTGTCCTTTGCCATTGCTGGTCGAGATCTTTTCGCTGTGTACAGGCATGGTATGAGACCTCCCCACATAAGATGCAAGGTTATCATCAGAAGCATCCCACCACCATCGCCAGTTCACCTTATATACCTCCACTTCCAGGCCATCCCGCGATACCGGTTTACCATCCGGGTCAATAGTAACCACTTCCACTATGTGGTTGGTATCGGTAAGAAGCATCCCCCTGGTTTTATCTCCTTTAGGCAGCTTTATCCCTACAAAAGATGTGTATGGTGAATAAGGGATGGAAAAACGGTCAATACTGAAATCACCGCTTTCTTCAAACACACGGCACACAAAATTGGCTTTTAGCATTCCAGGGGCGGCATCGGTCACGGAAATATCCGCCCACACTTTTGCTTCACCACCTTCATCAATCTTCCCGTCAAACAAAATCTGCTCCTCGGAATCAAACCGCCTGACCGGATCATCAAAAATAAAATCCGCATACTTTTTGAAAGATGTTCCCGCCTGAACTAATGTAACTGCAATCATTGCTTTCAGGTTCTTGGCAACAGCCCCATGCAACCATTTAACCGACAGATCCCCTGCAACATTACTCTGGCCTACTGACAATTTTTCAACTCCAAAATCAAGGTTGATCTTAAGACGGTTGGGCTTAATAGTTTCTATTTTAATTGTTTTGCTAAATGTTGCTCCTCCAACACGAACAGTAGCTGTCCAGTTTCCCGTGGGTGCATCCTGGCCGGTAGCTGTGCTAAAATTATAGAAGCCGTTCACTCCGGAGGAAAGAACAGCTTTATGTACTAACTGGCTTTGGGGATTTACTAATTCTAATGAAACGGGATGAGTCTTTGGAAGCAGTTGCTCTTTATCTTCAAGGATGAACATCACAAACAATGAATCACCTGGTCTCCATACCCCTCTTTCTCCATATATGTACCCCTTTATTCCTTTTTGGACCTGGTTGCCGGATACATCAAACCTGCTCAATGATAAAGAAGAACCATCATCCAACCGCAGATAACCTCTTTGCTCTCCCTTTTTTGCAATTAACAGGAACGGGGTTTCTTTCATGTCAAGCTTTGCCATTCCCATTTTGTCGGTTATAACGGTTTTTAATAATTGCTGCTGGTAATTGTAAACCTCAAGAGTAACATCGGCTAGGGGTTCTGTTGTTCTGAGGTCGGTAACGGCAAAGGTCATTGTCTTGTTATTCCCTGCTTTTGCTATCACCCCCAAATCTGATGCGAGGATATTGCTACTTACTTTCCTTCTGCTTCCGTAGTAAGCGGAGTGGCAGGGATTGTCCCTTTGGCTCCAGTCACTCTCTCCATAATAGTAAGAGTCATAGGAATAATAACCTGAAGCATTATCCCAGTAGCTCAATTCGGTTTCATCGTCCTCATCCCAACTCTCTTCAAGCTCTTCTAGCTCACTGTCTTCTTCCGATTCACCCGGACAGGAGTACAGTGAATATTGCTTCCTGAAACCAATCTCCACCTTGTAGATTGCTCCGGGCTCGGCTTCTATCAATTTTGACAAGTCTATTGAAAACGCATTCCATTTACCGTAATCAAGTGGTTCGGAAGATGTTAACTGTACTCTCTTCTTCAATATCAATCTGCCCACACGTTTTAGCTGACTACTGCCGTCCAGCTGGTTCACCTGCAGGAACTGTGCAATATTATTTTCAAATATCTTGATTATCCTAAGATCAATACTACTTAGATTGACCGCTTCAAACGGGAATATGAGTCCGTCTGATTTTGGCAGGATAACCCCTTTCCCGATCAACCTTACAGCCGGCTTAATCTCTTCAAAAGTGATCTCGGTAATTGTCTGATCGGGTGATTTATAGCTTAGGATATTTTTTATTCCCGGCTCAAGGATGATCTCCTTTTTCCCGGTTTGGCGCACCGGGGGGTAAACCCTTATCTCGTTGTCTTCTATGATGAATTTCAGGTCACCTGTATTCTCCATCCGGATCAGTCCTTGCAGATTCTGCCTTTCCTGCAACGGATCGGAAAACTGCAGCAAGACGTATTGCTCGGGTTGCTGAACCACTCTAATATCCATCAGTTTAAAATCTCCAAGAGCGGGAACTTCCAGGGTATCACTGCCTTTTGATTCAATGCCGATAACATCACCGTTCCATGTAATAAGAACATTTCCTTCCGATTCTCTTCGAATAATGCTATCAACCTGAAACTTGTGTTGTTTCATGTCGGACCCATGTTCCCAGCTAATACTTAGATCCTCTTCATCCTGGGTGGCAGACATGACTTTCTCGATCTCATCATCATCAATAACATCGGCAGTTACAATAGAACCAAGAAGTTTATTCCACTGCAGGTTGTTTTTGTCGTATGTTTTCATGCCCTCCTTATGAAAGCTGAATGACTGCCTGATGGTCTGGAATTGGAACTCAAATGTCCTCAGATCACCCGGCACATCCAGTAACCTGGAAATATAGAATTCCGCATTAAAAACGGTTCCTGATGGCAGGTTTTTATCGGGAACAAACTCAATGGTCCTGCTATCAAGCCAATATAATTTCCCTTCTATATCCGGATCAAATTCAAAGAGATCATCATCAATCTCTTCACCTATCTCTACCGGATTTTGATATGCCTCCGACAGTTTGATGCGAATGCCCGACACTGCGGAGATAACCCCTGAGGTAAATGCGGAAATATAGGCGCTAAAAGCGGGGTTTATCTTTGGTGGTGCATCATGAGGTGTGCCACATTGCTTAAATAACATGGCAGTTAATATCAAAACGGCCATACCTGCTGTCATAATCATTGATCTTTTCTTTTTCATGTTTTGGGGGATTTGTTAAAATGGAATTTTTAAAGCAACTATCAAAAGTATAAAAAACTATTACTATTCAGTTTTCCTTTAAAAAGTATTTTGCCATATCTGAAATTTACTTCCAGATTTCCTAAATCTTGGAGATTTAGGAAATCTTGTCAAAAAAGCTTTGAGTGACAGGTCGGACTTTTGTGGACACAACCGAACCGCAAGTAGGGAGGAATAAGTACTATTATTCTACAATTACCTTTAATATTGCACGAAGTAACACCGGGAATTTCTTCATTGAATTATAATTTTTAAAAAATCAATTTCATATCTTTGTATTATGAACAAAAAAACATATTGATTATGACCAGATTAACGATTGAAACGGATAATGCTGCCAATGCTAAATTTTTAGCTTCATTTTTAAAAAACCATAAATTGGTAAGAACAGTGGTAATAGAAAAGAAACGGGATAAGACTGATATTGTACAAGAACCGACAGAAGAATACAACTGGATAAATCCTTCCCGACCTGCTACTGATGAAGAAATTGAGCAGATGCTTGCTGATTGCGAAAAAGGTAAAGAAATACCCGCAAAAATTTCCCGTGCAAGAAACCTGAAAAAATTTAAAGAGTGGCAGCAAAAGAACTTAAAGTGATATATAAGCCACGAGCAGACAGGCAAATTTTCAGTCTTATGCTTTATATTACTCAAAAAGGTTATCCGGACACGGCTATTCAATTCTATAATGAACTTTATGATTTTGGAGATTCCCTTGGCATTTTTCCTGAAAAATACACTATAAGCAGACACGAAAAATTCAGAAAGCGGAATCTTAGATGCGCACCATATAAGAATTACATCTTTATTTACAAAGTGTCCCGTAATAAACTTGTTATTTACAATATAGTTCACGGTAGCGCTATTCATTAATTAATTTCCAGATTTCCTAAATCTTTGAGATTTAGGAAATCTTATTTTTTATTTTTAAACTATACTTCAATCCCTTCCAGCTTTTCCAGCATTTCCTTAATATTCCCGGAAGGTCTTGGGGCATTTACATTAATGATATTACCATCAGTATCGATCAATATAAATTGCGGAATTCCCTTGATCTTATAATCTTTAATAATAGTAGATTTCCATCCTTTTGCAAACAGTTGAACCCCTTTCATATTCTTTTCTTTCACCATCTTTTCCCATGATTCTTTGTTGTCATCAACAGATACACTTATGAATACAATGTTTTTATCTTTAAATTCTTCCTGTAATTTTTCCAAATAAGGGATCTCGCGTCTACATGGGGAGCACCAAGTGGCCCATACATCAACATATACATATTTGCCTTTGAAGTCGCTAAGCGAAACAGTATCACCGTTCATATCAGGATATGCGAATTCAGGAGCGGGTTGACCTTCTCCTTGTTTTTTCCTTTTATTAACTTCTTTTTCGATCTTCGCAATATAGTCCTGATTGGTGCAATTTTTTTCAAAGTCAGACATTAATGCTTCGGTTTTATAAATTCCTGAGGATGTAATCTGTGGCTCCATTATGGAGTAAAACATAAAATTTTTCACTTTTTCATCACTGAATAGCTCTTTTATCAGACGTAGTTTAATGGTAGTTATCGGATAATACAGGTCTTTTAAGCTGGAATCCTTTTCAAGCTCCTTATCAGCATTGGTTTTGAGATAGGTTTTTAAGACATTTTTGTACGACCCTAATTCCAATAAGGATGGATCATTCAAGTTTATTTGAGAGAGGTAATTGTCATAATTTTCTCCCAAATCAACCGAATCTTTTTTAGTATAATGTTTGCAATATTCCGGGTAGTTAAATCGCTTTTCTACCCATGAGTAAAGGATATTTGCTTTTTCAAATCTTTTGAATTTTTTGTTAATATTTTGTATAGAATCCAAAAACGTATCCAGGTGTTTTTCCATTACATCTCTTACTGAATCTGTTTTGGGAATAAATTGTTCAACTTCAAGAGAATAAAGTCTTTGACTACTAATTCTTATTTTTTCTTCAAATAGGAGTTTTTTTGCGAGGAAATTATTTGCTGCTGAGCCTGTTCCACTGTAGTTTATAGTTTCATCAAACTCCTCAGTATTAAGACTTAGACGCATGCTATCTCCTGGTGACAAGAACAAAAAAGCATGTTCATTCCAGTGGAAAAATTTATAATAACCGGGCTCGTCAATATTAAAACTTGTTTCAAATTTTCCGTTCTTATCAACAATTCCAAAGCCAATTATAAATTCGCCATTCCTGTCAACAATAGTTGAATCAATAATTCCAGAACTGATCTCTTTACTACCTTTTATAAAAATATGATTGTTTACAGGATTTTCAATAGTGCCGGTTATTGTAACTGTTTTGTTGGTGTTTTCCGGCTGCTGGCAGGCAGCTATTACCAGCGCCAGGGATACGTAGAAAAATTTTTTCATGATGATTGGTTTTTGGTTTGTTTAGATTAATAGGATAAGTATAGGTATTTATAGTTTATTTCCATATCAGGCAGATTTCATTTTTTTCTTACGGACAAAACGCAATGCCTTTTTTACAGCAATAAAAATCCAGTAAAATGTTGATATTAAACCTATTGCAAATAATGCCAGAGCAGTTATTATAATGGCATTCTGGCATTTTTTCATAAGATTTTTGAACCATCCGTTTCTAATTTTTTCAGACACAACCTTTTTACCATATAAAGATTCGAACTTTTTACGATTTTCCTGTAAGAACCGGAAATATTCCGAATCATAGTCATGCACGTATTTATTAATTGCCTCCCAGCTTTCCTTTGAGAACCAATCCTTTTGATTCTCAAAAAATTCACTCAAAATATCTTTATAGGGCAAACCTGCTTCGCGCAATATTTTAATATATTTCGTTAGTAATTGAGGATCTCTTTCGCCTGCTTCATACCGCTCTGTAAGGACAGATAGATACTCTCCGGGGTTCAGGGCATCTTTTCCGAGCTGTATAAATTCCTTTATCTCTCTTTTCCCGATGCTTTTGTGCTTGAGATCTTTGTTGTGATCAAAAAAGAAAAATGTGGGATAACTTGTTACTTTGTGTTTTCTCGTAAACCACATCACCGATTCTTCATCTGCTTTTACTTTCACACAAATGAAATTCCGGTTGTAGAATTCAGCTACCGTATCATTGGTGTAGATGTTCTTATCCATCCACTTGCAGGGACCGCACCATTCTGTGTATACATCAACAAATATCAGCTTATTTTCGTCTTTGGCTGTTTGCAAGGCAGTTGAAATGTCTCCTTTAATAAAGTCAATACCCTGACAATAGGATGCTCCGATGATAAGAAGACTTGTAAGGGCTGGAAAAATATGTTTGAACATTACTTTATTTTTTTCCTATTTTGTTTATTAAATTATCATTCATAATAATGCTTTTGCTCTCAATATTTTCATTATGTGCTTTTATTTCATCTTTATCCCCCAAAATTCTGTGTTGCATAAGCATATTTCTTTTTCTTGCTTTTATATGTATTCCCATGCAAAGCGACCCCGTATCCGAGGAATCTGAAATCAGGGTGTAGTATGTTTTTCCTGTGACCATAAGAACCCATCCATCCTTTAACCATACTTTCAGCAAGCTCAAGGTAGGTAAACGGTGTTATGATTTTTTCTTTTCCCCAGGGTAAAAGAGATAAGATACCATAACGATATATTTCCCTGTAATCCACGGCTGGATATTTGGATATATTTTCTCCCCAGCCATTGAATTTGCCGCCAAAGTATTTAATCCTGTCACCCGGCGAATAAAATTCTTTGTCTTTTATGTTTTTGTGGCTGAAAAACCTTTTATCTCTCATTTGTTCAGAGTGAAACCGGGCGGCTTTGCATAGCTCTGTCGAGAAAACCAGTACCGTCTTTTTTCTCTTTTTCCTTTCCTTGTTGGTTAAATGAAATATTGCAGCGTTCAGTAGTTCAATGTCGGGGATTTCAAAATCAATTGGTTTATTTAGTCTTTCCAGTTTCAGGAATTCTTTTGCGCTGTATTGTGTACAGAAAGTATCGGAGGTGAGAATTATGTCAGGATTTATTTTGTTTACGGATTGAGAAAATGAATTAGGACTAAAGAATATCAGGGAAAAGGCAATTAAGGAGTATATATTTATTTTTTTCATCTTATGGTAAATTCTCTTTACAACGGATTAATTCAAGTATAAGAACACTTTTTTAAACGGTGTCCTAAGAATATATGTTTGATTAAACTGTAAGATTAAATCTAAATGATCTGTAAGGGATTGTCTTATATTTTTGTAATTAATTATCCGATATATATTAAAGGAAGATTAAACCGCCATAGGTTCTTTAAAAATACATTATTAAGTCCACTTTAATAAGTCATTTTTGCCACAAAGCCATCTCTTTCTATTCTAATCCATTTTGTTAAGACCGAATCGGAAGACCAGATATAAGCGCCATAACCTTTTGGTATCTCATACTCTTTTGACCATCTTTTCTTTGTTTTTATTTCAAAGGTTTTTTCAATATTGAAGTCGGTTTCGAACATCATGATTTGTTGTGCATTTGCTGCACTGCAATAACAAAAAATAGCTGTAATAAACAGCAACATAAGTATTAACTTATTTGATTTTTTTATTTTAAATAAATTTTTGAGGGTTGATTTCTCTTATTATTACTTTTTTCTTTGTTGTACAATAGGTACATTTATTCTGAGCAGTTTTTATTCCTTCATTAATCCTTTTTCATCTAAATATTTAAAGAAGCATATAAATTTGATCTGTAATTTTTTTGCTTTATCACAAGGATTATTTTCCGGTTCATCTATAAATAAACCAATAAAAAAACCGACAACATTGTCTGTGCCTGTTTCTGTAAGCTACTTACTGCTCATTCTTTTAATGAGTTCTTCATCTCTTCAACAACTTTCTTAAGATATTCTGCATCTTTACTGCCAGATTTTTTGGCAAATTCGAGGGCCTTCTCTTCAAATTTGACAGCCTCTTCTTTCAAGCCGAGTTTGAACAATATCCGCGCGTATGTATCTGTATTATACTGTGTTTCCTCTAATCCTACAGATCGCTTTGCCCATCTCATAGCTTTTTCTAACAAAATCTCATTATCGATATGTATATAGAGATTCCATGCAAGGCAATTCAGGGTTTGGGAATCGTCATAAAAAAAATTTTCTGCACCCTCTACTGCTAGTTTAGCAAAATTTTGCCAGTCCTTCAATTCCTCACAGTATCTCAAATCAAAATTAGCAATTAGTTTATCAGCTTGATTAAAACCAGATTCCTTAACTTTAGCCTTCAACTCAATATATGCTTTCTCATCTATTTCTTTAGCCTGAATCATCTTAAAACATTGCCTCATGTATGTCCTATAAATCTTCTCACCTACCAAATCTGCTGTGTATAAAGAATCATATTGATCCCGGTTCTTTATCAAAAGTTGAAACTCTCTCGAATCGATATCATTCAGATATTGATATATAAGATTCCAATTTTCTGATGACAATAGATCACTATCACTTTGAGTTGCAAGGTAAGATGATAACACTTCATTTGTAGGCAAACGTGCTGTTTTCAAAGCAGTAATGTATTGAGCCATGAATTCAGCACTCCTGTTTCCATTATCATATCTTTTCTGAAATATAGAAAATTGCTTATTGGGGTCCATGGCTTCTCTCCCAACTTCTATTAATCCATGAGGGGGTTTCTTCCCGCAGCTTCTGTGCACCAAATCACCGTTCCTATTGACATATAAGAAAGTAGGATATGCATTCACTTGGTATTGTTCTCTGAGCTTAATCCCCTCGCCTTTCTCCGCGTCAATTTTTACACAGATGAAGTTTTTATTGTAAAAATCAGCCACCGCATCATTTGCAAAAACATTTTTATCCATCCATTTGCAGGGACCACACCATGTAGTGTATACATCAATAAATACCAGCTTGTTTTCGTTTTTGGCTTTTTGCAAGGCAGTTGAAAAGCCTTCTCTAATAAAGTCAATACCCTGACTATAGGATGTTCCGATTATAAGAAGACTTGTAAGGGCTGGAAAAATATGTTTGAACATTACTTCCTTTCTTTATGTAATGGAAATTTATCCTCCAAAATTCTGTGTTGCATAAGCATAATTTTTCTTCATGCTTTTATATAAAACCTCAGGCAACGCGACACCGCATCCGAGGAATCTGAAATCAGGGTGTAGAATGTTTTTCCTGTGCCCCCGGGAACTCATCCATGATTTCACCATATTTTCAGCAAGCTCAAGGTAGGTCATTGGCTTGTATTCTGATTCCTTTAACGAGTATCGTGATAAAAAAAATATTTTGGGTCTGGAATATCCAATGCAAATTAAAGGACGCTCCATAAGAACATTTTCTCCTGATAGATTAAAACGACCACCAAAGTATCTGATCCTATCACCCGGCGAATAAAACTTTTTGTCTTTTTTATTATAATGGCTACAGAACTTTTTCTCCCGCATTTGCTCCGAGTGAAACCGGGCAGCTTTGCTAAGTTCTGCTGAAAAAGATAGTTTCGGGTTTTTTCTCTTTTTTCTTTCTTTGTTGGTTAAATGAAAAATTGCAGCGTTTAGCAGTTCAATGTCAGGGTTTTTAAAATTAATTGGGTTATTCAGTTTTTCCAGTTTCAGGAATTCTTTTGTGTTGTAATTCACATATAAACTGTCTGAATCAGAAATGACCTCAATGGTATTATTTGGTGTTTGAGAATATGAAGATGGGGAAAGGATGAGCAGTGAGATGAAAATGAACCATAAAAATATGAAAAATATTTTATGCTTTTGCACAATGGAAAAAGATGTTATTGAACGGAAGTTAAAAGCAGAGTTGGATTTTTTCAAGGTATATGTTGTATTTATTATCGGACTTGTAACCGGAATAGTGAATTTATATTTTAAGCTTATAGAAAATTTTAATATCTTTGTATTGATATTAATATTTGGGGGAGTTTTGCTGCTAATTTTTTTTCTTGGATTAACTATTAAAACATATATAGCTATTAAAAAGCTAACCAAACTAAAATAAGCAATGATGACCATAGCATTAATATTACTTATAGTAATGTGTGTTTCTGTATTAGCAACCTTTGGTTTTATTTTATATGATACTCTAAAAAGGGGTATTGATGATTGATCTTATATCGTATTTATTTTTTCTATCCCCCAAAATTCTGCGTTGCATAAGCATAATTTTTCTTTATGCTTTATATAAAACCTCAGGCAATGCAACCCCGCATCCGAGGAATCTGAAATCCGGGTTTAGAATGTTTTCCCTGTGACCATAAGAACCCATCCAGCCATTAACCATTTTTTCAGCAAGCTCAAAGTAGGTATAAGGTATTATCTCCTTTTTCTTTCCACCTGATAAAAAGGAAAAAATACCATAACGATTTATTTCCCTGTAATCCACGGCTGGATATTTGGATATATTTTCTCCCCAGCCATTGAATTTGCCGCCAAAGTATTTAATCCTGTCACCCGGCGAATAAAATTCTTTGTCTTTTATGTTTTTGTGGCTGAAAA
>JBDRNO010000186.1:0-21746 GCA_043811005.1 Bacteroidota bacterium
TCCCGATAGCTATCGCACTGGCGTCAAGTTAAAATGTTGTATAACAACAGGAATCTATAGAAATAACAAGCGGTTTAGAATAAATTGAATATCGAATATTGAACATTAGAATATAGAATAACGAATAAAAAAAATTATGACTTGGCTGTCGGAATATAATTCTAAATTCATCATTCGATTGTTCGATGTTCATTATTCAAAAAAGCGATTAATTTATTGCTCTGTAGATGTTGCATTGTTTGTTTTTTAACTCCTTAACTTGACACGTATGCGATAGCTATCGGGATCGGCTACTGACAGGAGGGATAGAAGAGGGTTGGGGTGAGGTATAAAGTCAACTTTTTAAACTTTCTTACATCATATTTCCCGAATATCAGCCCTTTCCTTGCGAGGTTAATTTTTCAACGTCTCTATTTTCCGCTATTTTGCCGGTAATGTTAATACTTTTTCAAATTCTCATCCGGTACAGATTTGATGCTTTTCTTACACCTGTAAGTTAGAGGCGCTTTCTGATTCAATATTATTAGCTTATCAGAATACTTTTGACTTAATATTGGCAATAGTTCGATAAAAAATTAATTTATAAAAACTTAATTTGTTGATAATCAGCGTAGAGACGCGATTTCTGCCTCCCGACAGGTGAGAAATCGCGTCTCTACAAAATATTGAATTACAATCGTTTATAAAAAATTACAGAACTGTTGTAATATCTAAAAACGTAAAATGACTGATAAATACGACAAAAAGATCCTTTTTGCAGAAGACAATAAAGACCATGTTGAGTTGACATTGCGCTCGCTCAGCAAAAGCAATATCCTGAATGAACCACCACCCAAGGAAGGAGGTACTGAATGAGTAAGCTGCTTAGAGTATTGGTAGTTGAAGATTCTGCAGTTGATGCTGAACTGGTGTTGCACCAACTTCGCAGGGGTGGATATGATCCTGACTGGGAGCGGGTAGAAACTGCCGGAACCATGAAATCCGCTCTTAAGGAAAAGACATGGGATGTCATACTTTGCGACTACTCTATGCCGCGATTCGATGCAATTGATGCATTGAAGATATTACATGAAAGCGGTCTCGACATCCCGTTTATCATAGTATCCGGTACGATCGGGGAGGATGTTGCTGTTAAGGCAATGAAGTCAGGCGCACATGATTATATCATGAAGGATAAGCTGGCTCGCCTTGTACCTGCAATAGAGCGCGAGCTCAAAGAAGCAGAGGTTCGAAGAAAAGCCGAAAAAGCAGAAGAAGAACTTCGCAATCTCTCCTTTTCCGTTGAACATAGCCCCGTAACAGTTATAATTGCAGATAAAAAGGGCGATATTGAATACGTGAATCGGAAATTCGCTCAACTAACCGGCTATTCATCAGGGGAGGTTATAGGTAAGAACCCGAGAATCCTGCAATCCGGGAAACACTCTCCTGAATTTTATAAAGATCTATGGGATACAATTACTTCAGGTAAAATATGGAGGGGAGAGTTTTGCAATAAGAAGAAAAATGGAAAGGTATATTGGGAATCCGCCTCAATATCACCAATTAAGGATACAAAGAAGAAAATTACTCATTTTATTGCCATTAAAGAAGACATAACTGAGCGAAAGAAAGCAGAGAAGGCATTGCTTGAGAGCGAAGCGAATTACAAAGAGCTTGCCAATAGTATCACTGATGTATTCTTTGCGATGGATATAGATTTACGGTATACTTATTGGAACAAAGCATCTGAAATTCTTACAAGTATAAAAGCAGAAGATGCTATTGGAAAATCTATCTTCGAGATTTTCCCGGATAATAAAGAGACAAGAAAAGCAGTAAAAGTTTATCAAGAGGTTCTAAAGAAACAACACCATAATATTTTTATAAACGAATATGATCTTGAAGGCAGGAAATATTTTTTTGAAATCAACGCATATCCATCTAAGAGTGGGCTGTCTGTTTTTGTCAAAGACATCACAGAGCAAAAAACAACAGAAGAAAAACTGCGCCTTTCGGATAACATTCTCCGGGAAGTAAGAACACTTGTACTTGTAACGAATAACAAAGGAGATATAGTTTATTGTTCCCCTTCTGTAAAAAGAATGACCGGCTATGATCCGGGTGAGATCCTTGGTGACGGGTGGTGGAAACTGACATTTGAGGATAAAAAGGATGGAGAGCAAATAAGAAATCGAATAGTTCAATATGCAGATGACAGAAAGCAGTTGTATGCAGATTCTTATGAACGAAAAACCAGGTGTAAGGATGGAAAAGAAAAATGGTTTATGTATTACCTTTCAAAAGGGCTTGATGGTCTTGTAATATCAGTTGGGCATGATATTAACAAAATAAAAAAAATTGAGGAGGAGTTGAAAATAAAGAACAGGGAACTCAATACATTTATTTATAAAGCATCTCACGACCTAAGGGGTCCATTTTCATCAATAAGCGGGATAATAAACCTGGCTAAGAAAAATATTAATGACCCGGCATCCAGGGAGTACATGGACCTGATAGACATAAGCACACAACGTTTGGATAATATGTTATCAGACCTGTTGCAGGTTTCAGTCGTTATGCAGGGTGTTGTTGAAAAGAAGCCAATAAATATAAAAAAAATTGTTAATGAGGTAGTGGAAAGTTTAAAGCATTCTCCACAAGCAAAGGATATTGATTTTAGATTTAAATTCTATCAAAGGAAAAAGTTATATAGCGACCGGCGACTGTTGAGGTCTGTATTTCAAAACCTGATCGATAATGCAATAAAATTTAAAAAGAATATAATGCCGTTCGTAGAGATAAAAACAGTTGACCTTAAAGAGGGTGTTAAAATTGAGGTGTCGGATAATAGCGGAGGCATACCTGGGGATTTGCAAGACAAGGTTTTTAACATGTTTTTTAGGGGAAATGAAAAATCCAAGGGAACAGGACTGGGCTTGTACATTGTGAAAACCAATATAGAAAAGCTTGGAGGCACGGTAAAAATGAAAAGCGAACCTGGCAAAGGAACACGATTCACAATATTTTTGCCGGGATAGAATGTTTGGTTGCATGATTGCATGATTGCATGATTGCATGATTGCATGATTGCATGATTGCATGATTGCATGAAGATGACAGACAAATAAAAAATAAAACACAAAACAATCATTAATATAAAACAATAAAAACCATGCCCCAAAAAAAGCCACAACCCCGTTATCCAACTGTAATGTTGATAGACGATAATGAGATTGACAATTTTATCAATCAAAAGATGATGGAAGGATGCAATTTTGCTGAACAGATATATATTCATACAAGCAGCAGAAGCGCATTGGAATTTCTTGACAATTTTGCAAGAGCTGATAACATTCCCGATAAAATTTTACCTGAGATCATCTTCCTCGACATCAACATGCCAATAATGGATGGGTTCCAGTTTGTTGAAGAATTCAGAAAGAGACCGGCACACATTAAGGAGAAATGCAGAATAGTTATGCTCACAACATCAATTGATCCTACAGACCAAAAGCAATGTGATAAGAACGACCTCATAGAGAAATTCATCAGCAAACCGTTGACCGAGGAGCATTTGGAGGAGATGTAATTGTGTTCTTTAGCACTTACGGTTCAAAACAAACCAACTTGCTGGTTATGTTTTTTTTAGATAAACCCTCAGGGTTTTTAAAACCCTGAGGGTTTTGATATTTCATTGACAAATTCGATGTTTTTCTTACATCCGAAAGTTAGATGTGCTTTATAATTAGGTAATAATATCCGGCTATAATAATTTTGATTTCCGGAACATAACATAATAATCCGATAGCTATCGGATTGATTAAAAAGTGAAATGGCATTAAATTTAATTGAAGAAAAATACTATAAAGTTTCTGGGTGCTGGCCTTCGCCTGCCAAAGCAGGCTACGGCCTGCGAAGGCTGGGCACTGGTTGTGATTACTGTCAGAAGTATAACTATTAACCCAGAACCCAGTGACCAGAACCCAGTAACTGTTTATTAAAAGCACAAAGGATAGTTTTTTAATATATGTTCATTAAAACATTTAAATTCTTATACTATAAATTATGTCAGACAAAGAAACCATAAAGAAGCTCAGGGAGGAATTGAAAAAACATCGCGAACACCTTAATGGCCTGGATATTACTGAGCGCAAGAAAGCAGATGAAGAGTTAAAAAAATCTGAGGAAAAGTTCCGGGCATTTTTTGAAAATGAACCCGGATACTGTTACATGATCTCAACAGATGGGAAGATATTAGATATTAACAATAGTGCATTAAATACTCTTGGATACAGAAAATATGAGATCGTGGGTAAGCCCTTTCTAACAACCATTTATGCCCTTTCCTCACGGGAAAAAGCCAAAGAACTCTTCCTGAAATGGTTAAAAACCGGACAACTGAAAAACGAAGAACTCAATATTATAACAAAGCATCGTGAAGAGAGAATCATTCTGCTCAGCGCTGTTGCGATTAGAGATAAAGAAGGCAATCTCCTTCATTCCATTTCCATCCAGAGGGATATCACAGAGCTCAAAAAGGCAGAAGAAGAGCTAATGATAAAGAACAGGGAACTCAACACTTTTGTTTATAAAGCATCACATGACATCCGTGGGCCGTTTTCATCAATAAGCGGTATAACGAATTTGGCGAAAATGAACGTTAAGGACCCTGTATCTTTGGAGTATTTCGACATAATAGAAAAAAGTACAAAGCGTTTGGATAAGATGTTGGCAGATCTTCTTCAGCTCTCAACCTCGATGCAGCGTGAGGTTGAAATAAAGCAGGTAAACATACGTAAGCTTGTCAATGAGGTTGTAGATAGTTTAAAACACTCTTCAAAGGCAGAGAACGTTGATTTTAAATTAAAATTCGGTCAAAAGAAAAAGATTGGCAGCGACTGGCAATTATTGAGCTCAATATTGCAAAACCTTATTGAAAATGCTATCAAGTATAAAGGGGATATAAAGCCTTTCGTTGCAGTTAAAGTAATAGATGTTAATAAAGGTGTCGGAATTGATGTTTCGGATAATGGTGAAGGGATTCCTGAAAATATGCATGAGAATGTTTTTAATATGTTCTTCAGGGGAAGTGAGAGATCCAGTGGGACAGGACTGGGCTTGTATATTGTGAAAACAAATATAGAAAAACTTGGAGGTACTATAAAAATGAAAAGCCAGGTTGGAAAAGGAACTAAGTTTTCGATATATTTACCTGGCTAAATTTTAAAATTATAAAAAACTTTAATGAAAAATGAAATAAAAAATTTTACAAGAACCAAATCAGTTGAGCTTTGGATAGAAGACGATATTGTTATGCTGCGAAGTATTGCTGAGGAGATTGATATTGATGATGCCCATGAGAGCTATGAAATTTATTTAAAGCTTTCAAATAAATTAGAAGGAGGTAAACTTTTTTTAATTGATATGGGAAATACTGTAAAGATGTCTCTTGAGGCAAGAAGATTTTATAAAAACATAACAGAGGTTGATAAAATAGCAATAATAATCAGAAATCCTGTTCATAGAATTATTGCTGCTTTTTTTCATCTTATAAGTAAAGCTAAAACTATTCCAAAGTTTTTTAACAATATAGATGATGCAAAAAAATGGCTTAAGGAATAAGAACATGACTTCGCCTGCCTGCACGAAGCCGTTTCGGCAAAGGCAGGTAAATTAATTAAAAGAATACCAAAATCAAACCAACTTATTTTTGTTTTCCGCAAAGTTCACTAAGCACACACCTGTGTGCCGAAGCACTTCGGTGCGCAGGCACAAAGTACACAATGATTTATTAGAATAAAGCTTTGTCCGCCAGCTGGCGGAGGCTTTGCGAGAGGAAAAACATTGAAAGATGAAAAATACATCTGAAAAAGAACAAATTAACGAAATGCTTGATGCCATCATGAAAGTGGCAAGAGGGGATTACTCAACCCAGGTTGAGCTTTCAGGCAAAAACGACAATCTTGACTCTCTTGCAATTGGGCTAAACATGATGATTGATGATATTAAAACAAGAACGGTTGAGTTTGAATATGTCAATAACAGGACGGAAAAGATCATTGAGGCCATACAGAGGGTTGCATCCGGTGATTTTGGAGCAGTTTGTGAAGTTAGCGATAAAAGAGACATTTTTGATGCACTTGCCGCTGGTACCAACATGATGATTGAAGAGATCAGTGATGGTATTACACAATTAGAAAAAAGTGAAGAGAGGTATCGGGATCTGTTTGAAAACTCCAGCGAGCTAATTCAGAGCGTGACGCCAGATGGTCGTTTTATATATGTTAATCGTGCATGGCGGGAAGCTCTTGGGTACAACCAGGAGAAAATCATGGCATTATCAATGTTTGACATTATTCATCCTGAGTGCCATGCACACTGCATGAATGTATTCAAACAAGTGATATCCGGAGAAACGGTTGATAATGTCGAAACCGTTTTTGTTACCAGTAATGGAGAGAAAATTATAGTTGAGGGAAATGTTAATTGTAGATTTGTAGATGGAAAACCGGTTTCCACACGGGGTATCTTTAGAGACATCACCGGGCGAAAGAAAGCAGAGGAATCTTTGAAAGAATCCGAAGAAAAATACAGAACTCTGTTCAAATCTTCCAGGGACGCTATCATGATGCTTGCACCGCCAACCTGGAAATTCACTGCAGGTAATCCGTCTACTGTCAGTATGTTTAATGCTAAAGAAGAATTTGAATTCATATCCAAAGGTCCATGGGACGTTTCTCCGGAATACCAGCCAGATGGCCAGCTTTCCAGTGATAAAGCAAAACAAATGATTGATAAGGCCATGAAGCAAGGCTCAAACTTCTTCGAGTGGACACATAAACGAATTGATGGCGAAGAATTCCCTACTACTGTATTACTAACAAAAATCAAACTCGAAAGCAAGGAACTTCTCCAGGCAACAGTAAGAGACATCACAGAACGTAAAAAAGCTGAAGAAGCATTGCGAAAAGCGCACGATGAACTTGAAATGCGGGTACGGGAAAGAACAGCAGAGTTGGGAAAAGCCAATGAAATATTACAAAAAGAAATCAATGTCCGTAAGAAAACAGAAGAAAACCTCAGAATAAAAAACCGGGAGCTCAATACTTTTGTTTATAAAGCATCACATGATCTTAGAGCCCCTTTTGCATCAATAAGCGGGTTAACACATCTCGCTAAGAATAATATTAAGGACCCGGCATCCTTTGAATATCTCGACCTGATAGAAATTAGCACCAACCGATTAGATAACATGTTAAAAGACCTTGTGGAGATATCAACCGTCATGCAGGGTGTTGTTGAAAAGGAGCCGGTAAACATAGAGAAATTTGTTAATGAGGTTATTGATAGTTTAAAACACACTCCACAAGCCAGGGATGTTGATTTTAGATTAAATTTCAGCCAAAAGAAAAAATTTGTAAGCGATCCAAAATTATTGACCTCCGTATTACAAAACTTGATTGATAATGCTGCAAAATATAATACCTCAAGAACAAAAGACCATTATGTTGAAATAAAAGCTCAGGAACTGGAAGAAGGTATCAGATTTAATATCATTGATAATGGTGACGGGATTCCAAAAAAATTCCATAATAAGGTTTTTGATATGTTCTTCAGGGCAAGTGAAGAATCCAAGGGGACAGGACTGGGCTTGTACATTGTAAAAACAAATATAGAAAAACTGGGAGGTACTATAAAAATGAAAAGCCAGGTTGGGATAGGAACCCGGTTTACGATATATTTACCCGGATAGTAACAGGAATATTGGTTATTGGATATTCTATTGAAATTGAAAAAGTTTTTTATAGGTTAATAACAGTTAATAATAGTTAATAACAGTTAACAACGGTTGCTTAATGTACTGCTCTGTAACAAAAACAGTGCTTTTATGTAATATGTTTCTTTTTTTAATGGCTAAGTAAATGAAAAAGTAACCGATATTAACCAATATTAACCGATGTTAACCGTTTTTAACAGTTTCCATTTTAACATCAATTATACTGATTAGTTACACAACTTTTTATTAAACCGAATAACAACCATGCCCAACAAAAAACCACAACCACGTTATTCAACTGCAATGTTGATAGACGATAATGAGATTGACAATTTTATCAATCAAAAGATGATAGAAGGATGCAATTTTGCTGAACAGATATATATTCATACAAGTAGCAGAAGCGCATTGGAATTTCTTGACAATTTTGCAAGAGTTGAAAACATTCCCGATAAAATTTTACCGGAGATCATCTTCCTCGACATCAACATGCCAATAATGGATGGATTCCAATTTGTTGAAGAGTTCAGAAAGAGACCGGCACACATTAAGGAGAAAATCAGGATAGTTATGCTCACAACATCAATTGATCCCACAGACCAAAAGCAATGTGATGAGGATGAACTCATTGAGAAATTTATCAGCAAACCGCTGACTGAAGAACATTTGGGGGAGATTTAAAGCAAAACCCTCAGGGTTTCAAAAACCCTGAGGGTTTTGATAAACCTCAAGCGAAAAATCCGATACCTGCCTGTCCCGCACAAAGCGCTTAGGCGTCAAGTTAAGGAGTTAGAAAACAATAATGCAACATCTACAGAGCAATAAATTAAACGCTTTTTTGAATATTGAACATCGAACAATCGAATGATGAATTTTGAATTATATCCCGCCAGCCAAGTCATAAGTTTTTTTAATTCATTATTCGATATTCAATTTATCCTAAACCGCTTGTTATTTATATAGATTCCTGTTGTCATACTACATTTTAACTTGACGCAAGTGCGCACAAAGCGGGGATACTCGATAAACTGAACAACTGAGATACAGAATATATCATACCACTCCTCTTCTTTACTCTCGCTCTCACACTCACATTTTAATTATGCTAAACCCTCAGGGTTTTTAAAACCCTGAGGGTTTAATAATAAAACAAAAAACCGGGATTTCTTACATACGAAATATACGCAATGAGTTTGGTTAGTAATGGCTCTTATCAGGGATTACATTTGCATTGAAAAAATTTAAAATTTAAAAAAAATCAAAAAAATGAAAACAAAGATCAAAAAACTATCAGGCAGTAATAATTGTAAACCTGCCGGACAAGTTCATCATAATGAAAACAGAGGATGTGATGAATTTGGGTTGATAACATTATTTCCCAGCTCCTTATTGGAATTAAAGGAAATCATTCATCACAAGGTGCATAAGATAATAATGACGTTGTTATCAGTTTTCTTTGTCTTATCCATTCAGGCGCAGCCCGGAACGGTTATTTTCCAGCAAAAGATCAGCAGTACCTATGGCAATTTTGTTGGTCCGTTAGATAACAGCGATCTGTTAGGATGGAGTGCCATGGCCTCTGTAGGGGATATGGACGGTGACGGGATATCTGATATTGTTACCGGAGCTGCTTTCGATGATGACGGGGCTTCTGACAGTGGTGCCTTATGGGTGTTGTTTTTAAACAGTGATGGAACAGTGAAGTCGCATCAAAAGATCAGCTCAACACAAGGAAATTTTACCGGCACACTGGAAACAAGCGATATGTTTGGCCATTCTGTCGCTTCTCTTGGTGATCTTGACGGAGATGGAGTTACTGATATTGTAGCAGGCGCTATAGGTGATGATGACGGGGGTTCCCAAAAGGGCGCTGTTTGGGTGCTGTTCCTGAATTCGGATGGAACTGTAAAAACATATCAAAAGATAAGCGAAACACAAGGCAACTTCACCGGAACACTGGATTGGGCTGATTGGTTTGGGTATTCAGTAAGCTCAATAGGCGACCTGGATGGAGATGGAGTTACCGACATTGCTGTAGGTGCGAGATTTGACAGCGATGGTGGAAACAGCAGGGGCGCTGTATGGGTGTTGTTCATGAATTCTGACGGAACCGTTAAATCGCATCAGAAGATAAGTGATACACAGGGCAATTTTGACGGTTCCCTTGATAATTCGGATTATTTTGGATGGTCGGTTGCTTCACTTGGTGATCTGGATAAGGATGGAGTTGCCGACATCGCAGTTGGAGCAACTTTTGATGACGATGGAGAGAATAACAGCGGTGCAGTATGGATATTATTCCTTAATAGTGACGGAACTGTTAAATCACATCAGAAGATAAGTAATACACAGGGTAACTTCACCGAAACCATAAGCAATTATGACCTGTTTGGTGCATCAGTAACTTCAGTTGGAGACCTCGATGGAGATAATACTATTGACATTGCCGTGGGCGCTTACCAGGATGATGACGGAGGGGCAACAGGTTCAAGCAGAGGCGCTGTTTGGGTATTATTTTTAAATGAAGATGGGACAGTAAAAGCACATCAAAAGATCAGTCAAACACAGGGCAATTTTTCCGGTTCCTTGGACAACACCGATGGCTTTGGAACTTCTCTTGCCTTAATAGGTGACCTGGATGGTGACGGAAAAAACGATATTGCCGCTGGAGCTTACCAGGATGATGATGGGGGAAACAACACTGGTGCGGTTTGGGTGTTGTTCCTGGAGGGGAATTCTGTTTCTTCTGAATTGGATATAAGCTTCTCTACAGTGGATGTTAGCTGCTATGGAGGCAATGACGGTTCAATAGAATGGACTTTTGGTACAACTACAGGGAGTATGTTAGACTTGCCGGCAGGAACTTTTACGGTAATACTTGCAGATTCCAATGGGAATGACACAACAATTAATATAGTAATAAACGAACCTGCACTTCTTCTTGCATCTGTTTTTAGCGCTACAAATGTGAGTTGTAATGGAGGTAGTGACGGTTACGCTACTGTCACATCAAGCGGAGGGACACCTCCTTATACCTGCCAATGGAATACAGCGCCTGTTCAAACCTCTGTAACAGCAACAGGGCTCCCGGCAGGGTATTATAACATTACCGTAACAGACAATAACGGGTGTAATTCAGGGGTCTCAATTACAATTTCAGAGCCAGCCGAATTAATCGCTTCTATCTCTTCGGTTACTTGTACATCTACAGGTAACTGCAACGGGGATGCGTCAGTTGTTGCAAGCGGAGGTGTAGAACCTTATACATACTTATGGAATGACCCTGACGACCAGGTAAATGAAACAGCAACAGGTTTATGTGACGGCATTTATGACGTTACTGTTTCCGATGCTAAAGGATGCTATACTGCAGCTTATGTAATTATATATGATACCTTGACAACCGGCATCCCTGTTACCGTAGATGATATCATCACAGGTTTTAATGTTTATCCCAATCCAAGTACCGGCAAATTCACGATTAAAATGGAATCAACTCCGGATGTGCAAAATATTGAGATCAGTATCATTAATATGGTAGGGCAGGTAGTATTTAGTGATATGCTAAGTGAAGTTTCCGGGAGTATCCTTAAAAAGATAGATATTGAAGGATATCCAAATGGGATTTATACAATCAACGTAATGAAAGACGAACAGCAATTGCTTCGTAAAAAAATTGTAATTGTTAAGAACAAAACTATTTAAATTTATTAAACCCTGAGGGTTTTTACAAATTAAAATTCCGATAGAATTAATTAAAAACCATTAAAAAATGAAAACACAACAAACAAACAGGAAAGCTTCTGATCATTCCGGAGCAGAAATACGCCAAAGCGCTAAACGGTATTGGAAATTTTCAGGATTTTTAATACTTGGTTTCTCTATGCTGTTAACATCATTATTATACGCAAAGAATCCAAAAGGTGATTTTGCATTATCCGGAAATTCTGACAAATTGAATAATGCCATGCCTTATTTAGTTGATCATTCAGCTAAGTATCTTGAGGGTAATGTTTATCTTAAATGGAGAGTAAAAGGACAAACTGATGATTGTATGTATTTAATTCAGCGATCTGACAATGGCAGGGATTTTAATACCGTAGGATATAAAGCCGGAATTGGCAGTCTCCCGCAATTACTGATTTTGTATTGCTATATAGACAAGACTCCCTTACAAGGTACCTCTTATTACAGACTAATGCGAATCGGGTGGGATCTTGCTGTTACTTATAGTGATACCAGGGAAATAACAGGTTCGGAAAGTATGGAAGAAAAGAATGGAATAGCTTCGGGACGCTTAGGAAGTTAAACCCTTAGTTAAGTTAAACCCTCAGGGTTTTAGAAACCCTGAGGGTTTGAAAAAACGAACAGTTTCTTTTTTGTAAAAAAAATATAATAATTAATCAAGTTAAAAACCCTGAGGGTTTTATTTTACCAAGGCAAATAAGATGCTATGACAAACGCTAAAACTAAAATAACATTATTTGTTACTTCGACATCAAGAGGAATTCAAAGGGCAGGAAGGTTTGTCGAGAATATAAAAAATAACTGTAACATGAAGGATGATTCTTATATACCAATGCTTACAGCAATAAATGAAGCAATGTATAATGCAGTAGAACATGGGAATAAAAAGGATCCCCGGAAACAGGTTTGCTTAAAAGTAGCTTACGATAAGTATAGATGTGAATATACTATCGAAGATGAAGGAGATGGTTTTGCTCACAGATATGTGAAGGATCCCACGTTGCCTGAGAATATTTTGCGTGAAAGAGGCAGGGGGATTTTCATTATGAAGCATTTTGCATCTGCAGTTGAGTTTATGAAAAATGGCAGGTGTGTAAGATTAGCTTTTGATTTCGGAGGTGTTTGTTAATTATAACAACTTTTATGCTAAAAGGATACAACAATATATACTCTTTAAATTGCAGCGGAGCATTTTACAATCTCCCTGCGGAGCAGGAAACACATGAATTGCTCAGCAGTATTTTTGAAAACATGGCTGAAGCTGTCCTGATACTGGATTTGGATGAAAGGATCGTTTATACCAATAAGAGTATTGAAGCATTATCCGGTTACCCGGTAGATAAGCTGTTAGGCAAGCCCGTTGATGATTACTTTTTTACAAGAGAAACCTACACCTCATTTGGCTCCTGGAATGGGATGACTCAAGTGGATACTCCAATGGTTTTTGAAAAATTTCAGGTTAAAAAAGATGGAACAAAATGGTGGGCTTCAGTTAAAACATCACCCCTGAAAAACAAAGATGGTAAGATTCTTGGCAGGGTTGTCATGATAAATGATATTACCAAAAGAAAGCGTGCACAAAAAGCTTTGATAAAAAGTGAAGAGAAGTACAGGAGCATCATTGAAAATATGAAATTGGGTATTGTGGAGGTAGATAATCATGACAGGATCACGAAAGCATATAAACGGTTTGCCGTGATGACCGGTTATGATCCGGAGGAGTTGTTAGGACAAGAGTATATGTCTGTTTTCTTATCAAAAGAATATAAAGAAATAATGCTTGAGCAGAATGCCCGAAGGAAATTAGGTAAGAGCAGTGTATATGAAGTGCAGTTGAAGAAAAAAAACGGTGAAATTCTCTGGGTGATCATTAGCGGGGCGCCATTATATGATGAGGATAACAAGGTTACCGGATCAATCGGGATCCATTTGGATATAACCGACCGGAAAATGATTGAACATAAACTTGTAAAAGCAAGAGAGAAGGCAGAGGAATCATCCAAAGCAAAAGAGCGGTTTCTTGCAAATATGAGCCATGAGATACGAACACCCATGAATGCGATCATAGGAATGTCGCATTTGCTCAATGAAACAACACTGGATGACAAGCAGACAAAATATCTTTCTGTAATACATGCTTCCACAAACAACCTGATGGTTATTATCAATGACATTCTTGATTTCTCTAAGATAGAATCAGGGAAACTAACCCTTGAAAATACGGGATTCCGTATAAGGAAATTGATCAGGGATATCAAAGAATCGTTAGGATACAAAGCCGGGGAGAAAGGAATACAGCTTGTATCTCACATAGATGAAGATATAGATCCGGTACTTCTTGGAGATACTGTGCGTTTGAACCAGGTTTTGCTGAACCTGACGAATAATTCCATCAAATTCACGGATGTAGGTGTAGTAATGGTTGAATGCTATTTAAATAATAAAGATCTGAAATGGAATGAAATAGAATTTAGAATTACCGACACCGGAATAGGTATTGAAAAAGATAAGCTAACAAGAATATTTGAAAGTTTTACCCAGGAGGATGACAGTATAACCAGGAAGTATGGCGGCACCGGGCTTGGCCTTGCTATATCAAGGCAGATTGTTGAACTGATGGGTGGTGAACTGCTTGTAGAAAGCGAGAAGGGTAAAGGCACTGCCTTTAGCTTCGTTATTAAGTTTGCAGTGGGTGATGAAAGCGATTTAGATGTAAGGGAAAAGACAGAAACAAATAATGCAATGCCGGATAATGTGAGGGTATTATTGGTTGAAGATAATAAGGTGAACAGGCAGATGGCTATTAGTTGCCTGGAGCATTGGAAATTATCGGTTGGAGTTGCCGAAAACGGACAAGAGGCGGTTGATGAATTGAGATCCAATGAATATGATATCGTACTGATGGATATGCAGATGCCGGTTATGTGCGGACTTGAGGCAACACGAATAATTCGCAAGGAATTGGGAAAGAATGTGCCGATCATTGCATTAACTGCTAATGCAACGAATGGTGACAGCTTAAAATGCATTGATGCCGGAATGGACGATTATATTTCCAAACCCTTTGAACCTAGTGACCTGTACAACAAAATTGTATCTCTCGTTTGTCCGGAAATAGGAAACCCACTACTAAAAGCTCATCCTGTTGAAGATCGTGAACAGGAAGATGTTAATTCAAACGAAAGTCCGTGCGACCTCACAAAACTTAGCAATATGTACAAGGGAGACAGGGAAAGGATTGAGAATATGATACGTATCATCCTTGAAGAAACGCCCGGTCGTATTGAGAAAATTAATTATCTCCTGCAAAACAAGCATTACAGCAAGCTGGGTAATGTGGCACATAGCATGAAACCGACCATTGATATCCTGAATATTAAAGGACTAAGTAAGAAGATCAGGTTAGTTGAAGAGTATGCTAATGAAAAAAAAAACACCGAACAACTGCCATATCTCGTTAACAATCTTACGCAAACCTGTAACAAGGTATTTGAACAATTGCAAAATGAAATAAATTAATTACTAACCTTTAAAACTAAAAGTCATGAAACGAAACGGTCTGCCTTTAATTTTTGTTGTTGATGATGATGCTGTTTATTGCAATCTACTGAAAGATTACCTGTATGATGAAAAGTACAGAAAGGTTGAAATTTTTTCATCAGGTGAAGAATGTATTGCCAATATGCACAAAAAGCCGGAAATAGTGTTGTTGGATCATAGTATGGATTCAATGAACGGGATTGAAGTTTTGAAAAAGATCAATAAGTCACACCCTGATACTGGTGTGATATTCCTTTCAGGACAGGAGAGAGTACAAGTTGCCCTCGATGCATTAAGATCCGGGGCATTCGACTATATCGTTAAGAACGATTCGGCTTTTCACAGACTAAAGATGGATATAATAAGAGTGCGAAAGTTCAATAAGATGATTTCGGAAAACACTTTCTATAAAAAACAAATAAGAGCTATGACCATTGGGTTTCTTGTTATGGCATTGCTTATAGGTAGTGTGATAATATTAAGTTAAAGTTAAACCCTCAGGGTTTCTAAAACCCTGAGGGTTTGTTGAAAACGAACAGTATCTTGTTGTTAAAAAAATTCATAATAATTAATTAAGTTAAAAACCCTGAGGGTTTTATTTTAGAAAGATAGCTTATATATTTTTTTCAATATCCGAAATAAATTCTTCATCTAACGGTTTTTGATGACAGAACTTGAAGTTATCCAAATCATCAAACCATTCTATTACCTGTTCTCTTTTCAACATTGTTGGTTTATTTGAAACCAGAGTATTATATGATGAAAACCGCCATTCATTGATTTTACTTGCAAATTCATGTTCAATAGGATTACGATGGATATAGATAATAAGTTTTCTAAGATATCTTTCAGTTGTAATCTGCTTTCTTTTAAAATTGGGGTAAAACAATGGGCCTTTCCTGTTGTTTTGCTTGTTAAATGCTTTGGTATAGGAATTAAAGAGATTCCCGAACTGGTGAGATAATTTTTTGGACAAAATTTCATCAAGACTTTCTGCCAGACCCTCAGGGTTTTTAAAACCCTGAGGGTTTGTTAAAAACGGACAGTATCTATTTAGTAAAAAATTATAATAATTAATCAAGTTAAAAAAACCCTGAGGGTTTGACTATTTAATCTTCAACAACTCCCTCGCATTATCCATAGCCGCAGTTGTCAACTCCTCACCGCTGAGCAGTTTGGCTATTTCGTTAATCCGTTCATTCTGGGTAAGTTTTTTAAGATTGGATCTGGTAGAAGCAGCATCTGATTGTTTGTATGCAAGGTAATGGGAATCGGCTTTGCAGGCGATTTGAGGTAAATGGGTGATGGCGATCACCTGCATTGAAGCGGACATGTTTTTCATGATGTTTCCAACTTTATCGGCAATTTCTCCTGAAATACCTTTGTCAATCTCATCAAATATGACAGCAGGAAGTGAAGTCAACTGAGAAATTGATGATTTGATGCTTAACATAAGTCGTGATAGTTCACCGCCCGAAGCAACTTTGGAAATTTCATTATAATCGTTCCCTTTGTTTGCCTTAAACATGAAACGGATCTTGTCAATGCCATCAGAGTTGAATTCAGATTTTCTAAATCCAGAAGATTTAGGAAATCTTTCCTCAATATAAGCATGTTCAATCTTTAGCCCGGCAGAAGGCATAGCCATCTGGTTCAACAGGGATTTAATATCTTTTTCAATGAAGGGTATTACCTTTGTTCTGTTCTTCGATATTTTTTCCGCCAAGGTAGCCAGGTTTTCATACAGCTTTGCTGATCTGTTCCTTAATTCCTTTATTTCATCTTCTAAAGAGCCGATACTGTCGAGTTTATTTTTTAACGATTCCTTTAATTGCAATAGTTCCCCGATGGTTTGTAAGTTGTGTTTTTGTTGTAAACCGTAGATCAGGTCAAGACGTGTATTTATATCTTCTATCCGTTTCGGGTTATGGCTTGTTTTCTCCTGGATATTCTCAATTTCAGTAACGATATCTTTTATCTCAATATATGAGCTTTTCAATCTTTCAGTGAGTTCTTCAAGACCGGGGTTGTATTTAATTAATTCGGAGACCAGGTTCTTTACCTCTGTCAAATTGTTAAGGATACTGTTTTCATCCGAATTCAATGCATAAGATGCTTTTGAAAGGTTTGCTTTTATTTCCTCTGCGTGGTTTAATGTTTCAATTTCTGTTTCCAATGCTTCCTGTTCGCCAGCCTGAAGGTTTGCCTCTTCCAGCTCATCATGCTGAAATTTATAATAATCCTTATCGGATTTAGAACTTTTTTCACGTTCCAGCAGGTTATTCAATTCATTTTCAAGGGCTTTGAATTCACTGTATTTTATTTTATACTCATTCAGCAAGCCGGGATGCCGGGAATAAGCGTCCACTACTGATAACTGAAAACCAGCGCTGTGTAACGTCAATGCCTGATGCTGGGAATGAATATCAATCAATTTTAAGCCAAGTTCCTTGAGATGTCCGAGGTTCACAGGTGTGTCATTGATAAATGCCCTTGATTTGCCAGCAGGATTTAATTCCCTTCTAATGATAGTTAGATCTTCATAATCCAGATCGTTACTTTTAAAAAAGTCTTTGAGGTGGTAATTTGAAATATTAAAGGTTCCTTCAACAATGCATTTTTTATTTTTGTCTTGAAGTACATGGCTATCAGCTCTTTCTCCCAATACCAACGATAATGCTTCGACTAAAATTGATTTTCCCGCCCCGGTTTCACCGGTGATGATCGTTAATCCTTTGGAAAAATCTATATACAGCTTTTCAATGAGTGCATAGTTGAGTATTGATAGGTTTGTTAACATTTTTTTGGTTGATGTTTTTATTTAAACGTATGGGAATTTCAGTTTGTTCTGGGTTTCGGTTACTCTACGAAATACGAAATGAAGCGAAGCGGAGTTCACTAACACCGCAAAAATTAAATATTAGAGTGAGTAAATTTTTACGAATATACGAAAAACATTTTATCACAAGCTACATAGTTTGGTAAACATAATCCGCCAGCCGGCGGAAGCACTTTTCGTAAATTCGTATTTTTTCGTATTTCGTAGAAAAAATATTTATTCACTTCTTTGGTTGTGGCTTGCCCACGTTGGTGTAATAGTATAATTAGGGATAGAAATTTTATTTTTTTTCTAATATCTTCTGATATTTGGTAGTATTAGCAGGGTCGATTTTATTGAGGAGGTTAACGACTCTCGTTTTTTCATTCAGATAGGATTCCGAAAAAATATTAACCAATTCATCTGCCTTGGCATCAAAGAATATCTGGAGGATAAAAGAGCTTGGCTCTTCAACATGAACTTTCTCAAGAAGCTTCAAACAGTCAGCAATGACCATTCGTGAAGATGCTACATCTTCTGACATCGGGTCGAGTCCGTGCCGGTGGTATTTGTAAAGGCACTCCCTGTAAGGTTTATATATCTGTTTTAAAAGGTCTTCAGCCAGCCAGTACCTGTTTTTAAGGCTTTCATAAGCTTTCCATCCTCTTTCATCTGCATTTTGGGCATTGGATACTATTGACTTGGCTTTCAGAAAATATGGGGTTCCTCCTTCCAAAGAAAAAGAATCGTAGTCCAAGCCAATAATTATATAGGCATAAAAGGCAAGTATTGATGACAGGTTTGAAAGGTGTGAACTCTCTGAAAACTCCAACGGATCGTACTCAAGATATCTGAAATGCAGGTCATTATCGCTGAAATTCAACAAGAGGGAATTATAAGAAGAATTTATTATAGGTCTTCTCAACTGTATTTGGATAGTTCCTTTAAATTCATCAATCGAAATCTTATCGGAAATATTAATTAAAATACTACATTCTATTCGTTCTTCATTTTTAAAAACATCATTTGTCCACTTGCGGTTATTCATAAATTCGTAAATAGAGCTCCGCAATGTCTCATATACCCTCTTGTCACTGGTCTGAATTTGAGATGAAAGTACTTGCACTGAGCAGTTTAATTCCTGGGCGGTAGCTTTTAAATAAAAAGAAATAAAAAGCAGTATTAGTGGGAAGGTTCGCATTATTAATTAGCTTAATTTTTTATAATGATGTTATATCTTTGATATTGGATATTTGATATTTTTTTCTAACATCCAACATCTTAAACTTATTTTTTAACCAACAAATTATCTTATGACAGCTTACGGATAGTAAGTTTTGGTTTTTAAGGATATAAGGATTTAACAATAGAACAATACTCCTATACCCCTATACCTCTATATCCTTATACCTTATACCTTATACCTTGAATTTCCATTATTTTATCAACAATATCCTTAGCAACCTCTGTTTTAGATTTTAACTCAAATCTTGTAGTATTATTGTCTTTGTCAATTATTGTAATTTTGTTTGTATACTGTTGAACGGCAGGCGGGGAAGCTGGTTTTAGGGGTGAAAAGCCGGCTCCATGATCATTAAGGGAATTCAAGACAATAAGATCAAGGTTTTTCTTTTTAATTTTGGATTTGGCATTTGTAAGCTCATTTTCTGTTTCCAATGCAAACCCAACCAAAATCTGGTTGACTGACTTCATTTTTCCTAATTCGTCTAATACATCTTTAGTTGGTGTAAGTTTAATTGATTTGTTTTTCCGGTTTTTTTTGATCTTTTGCCTGGCAACTGACTCTGGGGTATAATCAGCAACAGCAGCACACATCACCGTAATATCCATTTCAGAGAAGTTGTTAACACATGCAGAATACATTTCTTCAGCAGAAGTTACATCTATCTTGTAAATGTTTGGATGGTTTGATATTAATTGTGTTGGGCCGCAAACCAATTTTACTTTAGCGCCTTTGATTGCCAATTCTTCGGCAACAGCGAAACCCATTTTCCCGGATGAATAATTACTAATGAACCTAACCGGGTCAATGGCTTCATGAGTTGGACCTGCTGTTACCAGGGCTTTTTTCCCTGTCAAAGTTCCCTTCCCCTGTATACCGGTAGAAAAATATTCACTTATGATCTTAAATATTGTTTCCGGTTCGGTCATTCTGCCTTCACCAGTCAATCCACTTGCCAATTCACCTTCATCAGGGGCGATCAGAATATTTCCATACGACTGGAGTTTCTTTATATTATTTGCAGTTGAAGGATGTTTATACATGTCCATATCCATTGCAGGTGCAAAAAATACCGGGATGCTTTTAACAGGGATTGAGAGGTAAGCGGCTAGCAACAGGTTGTCACAAATTCCGTTTGCCATTTTAGCCATGGTATTAGCAGTAACAGGTGCGATAATCATCAAATCTGCCCATTGCCCTAAATCAACATGATTATTCCATTCACCTCCCTGTGGTCCGGGTTGAGTTGTTATTTCTGATGTGAATTCACTTAAAACGGGATTTTTAGAAAGTACCGAGAGGGTTAAAGGAGTGATAAAATCCGAAGCAACAGACGTCATTATAACTTTTACATTAGCTTTTGCTTTAATAAATAACCTGACGAGAAAAGCTGCTTTATATGCCGCGATACTACCTGTTACTCCAAGTATAATGTTTTTGCCGCTGAGCATTATTCCAATTCTTTATCTTTATTATTTTCTACTGATGGTCTTCTAAAGTATATTTTTTTTTTCAAGAAATTCCTGGATAGCAATCAATCCTGGTTTCGGTAGGCGTTCATAAAATTTAGAAATCTCTATTTGTTCCCTGTTCTCAAAGACCTCTTCGAGATTGTCTGATGAAGAGGCAAACTCTGATAATTTTCTGTCTAATTCATCTTTTATTTCAGAACCAATCTGATTTGCTCTTTTTGAAAGAATAACAACAGTTTCATATAAATTTTGGTCATCTGTTTCAAAATCGGTTATATTTCTTGTAACAGTTGTTAATTCGGCTTCTGTTTTTTTGTAGTCCATGGATAGTTTTAGTTATTAGTTACTTTGTAAAATTTGAGTATTATACTTTTCTGTTTGTTTTAATAAATCTTTAAAAATTGACTTTGCTTCTTTAATATATTTGCTGTCAGAATATGAGTCTATAAAGGTGTGATATGCATTAATTGCGGTTCGCAGTCTTTCTTCTTTTTTTGATTCAACACTATTGAATGCCAGTAAATAATTTGATTTTAATATAAAAAATACAATTTCCTCTTTGTATTTTGTATCTGGAAAGTCTTTAAGGGTGTTATTAAATGCAACAGAAGCAGCTTTGTAATTGCCAAGATCATAATACAGTTTTGCATTTTTATATGATTTGTTTTCCAATTTTAATCTTAACTCATCAATCAACATGTTACATTCAGTAATTCGCGAACTTTGAGGATGCATATTAATAAATAATTGCAATTCATTTATTGCCTTATAAGTATTGGTTTGATCCAGGCTTGAAACAGGTGAGGTCAAATAATAACAATAAGCATTCATAAATTGACACTCTTCAGCATGTTCACTGTTGGGATACGTTTTAGAGAAATTTTTAAAATAGTAACCTGCGAAAATATAATCTTCCAGGTTATAATTACAATAGGAATAATAAAAATAAACCTGTTCGGCTTTTTCTGTTCCTCTGTAAATAGTGATAAGTTCTTCAAATAAAGGAAGCGCTTTGTAAAAATGATCATCATTATAGTATTGCAAAGCCATTTCGTATTTATAATCGAAGTCGGTGCTTTTCAGCACTTTTCGATACTTGCTGCAAGAATAAAATGAGATCAGGATTAAAAGCGATATTATGAACTTAAAGTTCAATTGCGTAATATG
>JBDRNO010000187.1:0-8936 GCA_043811005.1 Bacteroidota bacterium
AAAATTAAGTGTTAATAAAGGTGGTTCATTAATGGTAACATTCGTAATATCAATACACCCATTGGCATCGGTAAGGGTATAGGTATAATTACCAGGGCAAAGTCCTGTTGCTGTGGATGTTGCTTGTGAACCCGGGTCATCCCAAAGAGATGTATAAGGAGATGTTCCACCGCTTGTGGTGACCGTAGCGGAACCATTACATTGCCCGTAACATATAACACCTGTTGTTGAAAAAGATGATGATAAACCATTTGGTTCAGAAATAATTATTGAGTCGGTATCGGCACATCCCGCCCCATCGGTAACGATAACATTGTATGCACCGGTACACAAGCCGGTTGCAGTTTGTGTTGTCTGATTACCGGCATTAGCATCCCATTGATAGGTATATGGTGAAATTCCACCTGAAGGATTTGCAGTGGCACTTCCGTCACAACTTCCTGAACATGCAGCATCATTTGAAGTAAAATTTAAAGCTACTGATGATGATTCACTTACGGTAATTGTATCGGTAACCACACATCCATTTGCATCTGTTACATCAACAGTGTAGAGACCACCAGTAAGTCCGGTTGCAACTGCATTAGTGTCGCCCCCTGGTGTCCATGAATAAGTATATAAGGGTATTCCTCCTGAAGCTATGACAGATGTTGAACCATCTGCATTCCCACATGTTGCCTGGGTGGATGATAAGGTTAATATTATTTGTGATGGCTCAGTTATTGTTATAGCATCAGACCCACTGCAGCCATTGGCATCAATTACGGTTGCTGTATAAGTCCCGGGTGATAAGCCGGTTGCAGTAGCATTGCTACCTCCGCTTGGTGTCCAGAAGTAAGAATAGGAAGTTGTCCCGCCTGAGGCAGATACTGTTGCTGTTCCGTCACCGTTACCATAACACGAAACCATGCTGCTGCTTGTGATAGTGGTTATTAACAGGGGGGGCTCAGTAATGGTTACAGTATCTATAGCTATACATCCATTGGCATCAATAACGGTAATTGTATAGAATCCGGCTGCCAGACCTGTTGCTATTACAGTGTTACCCCCGCTGGGTGACCATGAGTAAGTATAAGGAGTTGTTCCTCCTGAAGCAGTTACCGTTGCAACCCCGTTACTACCGCCAAAACAATTGACATTTACCGAGGAGGTGATGTTTGCCGTGCCTCCTCCTATATTTATAACAGTAACACTATCGGTTTGCATACACCCATTTGCATCAGTAACGGCAACAGTATAAGTTCCGGCAGAAAGCCCTGTTGCGATATCGTTAGTTGCTCCACCCGGTGTCCATAAATATGTATATGGACCGGTACCTCCTGAAGCAATTACGGAGGCAGTTCCATCTGATCCCCCACATGAAGCAGGAGTTGGAGTTAGGGTTAGTGTCATAGGTGATGAGGCGGTTATAATAACCGTATCAGTTATTGATGTACCACAGGTAGCATTGGAAACAGTAACGATATATGTGCCGGTGCAAAGGTTTGTAATAACTGGTAAGGTACCCCCATTGCTCCATGAATAAGAATAGATACCATCACCCCCGGTAGTAAAAACGGTTGCTTCACCATCACAGAACCCGGGACAAGTCTCATCAATTGTGGATGTAGTTGTGCTTAATGGTCCGTAAAGCTCTACGAATTCTGTATGACTTGAAGGGCAGGCTCCGATGAAAACAGCCGTAATTGCGTAAGTCCCCGGAGTTGTATATGTATGACTGGGGGGGCTATTGCCGGTATATGTTGGACTTCCATCTCCGAAGTCATAAGTTGGGGCCCCGATACTATTATCTGTTATATTTACTGTAACACTACTGGCACATTGTATTCCGGAAGGATTAATGGTAAAATCAGCAACAGGTTCTATTTCTGCAGTACCACCCCAGGTAAAATCAAAACCGGTCCCATCATCGGACCAATTGTCAAGCTGTATTGCAAAAGTTTGTCCGACAGTAGCATTATAAGCAGGTTCATATTCAAGATTAGGCATACCCATTCCCATTCCATTGTCAGCACCGGTTGCATTCTCAAAATTCCAATTACATACTGTCAGGATTCCGGGGCAACCTCCTGAAAGATCCCACATGGCAAAATCGAATTCAGTGCCAAAGAAACCTGTATTTTGAGGGCTTGCAGTCCATTCAATTGTCCCTGCTTGAACTATGGTAAAAATATACCATATATATCCTGATTCCCATTTCCGAAACAAGCGCCTAATTGACCTGACCATGCGAAGGGAGTCATATCATTAACGCTAAACGAGCTTTTATCGCAAAGGGGTATTGCCCCGGCACAGGCATTTCCTCCTCCGGGAGCTGGATTGTAAGAATCAATACAAAGTTCAAAACCTCCTTCCGTACCTCCATTACTTGCAATACCTACCCATACTTGTGTCCCCTGTACAAAACCCCAACTTGAATTCAGCGTATTAGTACCGGTTTCAACATCACAGTTTTCAAGGGTTACAGCACATCCCCCCGAATATATGATAATTTCAGCATCTGTCAGTCCATTGGAAGTAACCGTATAATCATTCTGACTTCCAGTGGCAACATAAGTGTACCAAACCTCATTGACAGGATTGGGATTACAAGTACTGTACATTGTCATTGCACTTGTAGCACCAACAGTAGTACCATTTACACAACCCGATCCACCAAATAAAGTTACTACGGTAGCAGTATTACAATTATTGGACTGGGCGAATAAGTCATTGAGATTACAGGAAAGGAAAAAAATTAACGTGATATATATATGTAAAAATCTCATGACAAAAATTAGGGTATAAAGATAGTAAAAAAAAATATTGATGCGAATAATACGAATATTATACTAATGATACTAATGCCTCAGGCATAATTAACTTTGTTGTAAATGATATAAAGGATATTCAAATAATATCAAAATAAAATAAATGTGAAATTAAATTAGTATCATTAGTCCGCCAGCTGGCGGATTGGCATCGTGTTTTAACCTCTTCAAGTTTCTGCATATTTAGCGAATCAGCGTTACATGCCCTACATACTGATGTCTTTTATTTTTAAAATCCCTTGTCTTGATCACCCACACATAAACATCATTCTGGGCTACCTCTTTACCATCATTTGCTGTTCCATCCCACGGTTTGTTTATGTCATCCGTTTCATAGATCAAATCTCCCCAACGGTCATAAATATACATCTCAAATTCAACTTCCTCAAGTCCCAAACCCTTTGGTAAAAAGTATCTGTTCTCTTCTATCTGACTGTTCGGTATAAAAGCATTAGGAGTAAACAATATATATTCACCCCTGATGGTAACATAATAAAGCGCTGTATCCTCGCATCCCGAACTGTCGTAAACAGTCAATAGTACAGCAAAAGTCCCTGTATCCGAATAGGTATAAACAGGGTTTTGAAGGGTTGATGAATCAGAATCATCTCCAAAATCCCATAGCCACGAAGCAACACTGGATGATGATTGGTCTGTAAAAGTAAATACAGGGTTTGTTATGGTTGTTTCATCAGGGATAAATCCAAAATCTGCAACAGGCGAAGAATTTACCGTTACCGTTACCGTATCGGGCCTGGTGCACACACCATCACTTCCGGTAACAATGTAATTTGTGGTAACAGACGGGCTAACAGTAATTGTTGAACCGGTTCCGATTACGTCAGTTGGTGCATTCTCCTCTGCCCACCAATAAGTTAACGCTCCGCTGACTAATAACACTGCACTTTCTCCCAGGCAAATTGTTACTGCTGCCGGGGTGAGAACTAATGCCGGAGTTACTACGATAGTTACCGAAGCTGATGTATCAGGTGTGCCGCAGCCATCTGAAACCGTTACAGTGTATGTTGTTGCATAGGCGGGCGATACCTGAACCAAGCTATCCATCCCTGCTCCATTGTCCCATATATATGTATACGGTCCGCCATCCCCACCGCTTGCAACGGCTGTTATAGAAGTATTATCACCATAGCAAATAGTGTCAGTTCCAAGGGCAATCACCGATAACGGAGAGCTTGTTGAAACAGTTACAGATTGGGCAACAACCGGACACGAGTTGATATCATATACTATCACAGTATATGTGGTTGTAGTAGTAGGGGTAACTATATGAGAACTGCCAGGGCCTAATCCATTATCCCAAAGATATGAGTACGGTGGTGTCCCTCCGGTTGCAGATGCGTTTATCGTAATACTGCCACCAATACAAATGGTCGTATCGCCTGTTATAGTTGGTGTAACGGGAGCAGGTTCAGATATAGTTATTGAGGAGGCTATTGAAATACAGCCTGAAGCATCTGTTACCGTTACGTCATAAGTGCCTGATGTCAAGCCGGTGGCTGTGGAAGTAGCTTGACCGTCAGACCATAAATAGGTATATGGAATGGTTCCCAAGCTTGCTGTGACAGTTGCCGAACCGTCATTGCCTCCGTTACAGGTAATATCCGTTATTGTGGTTGTAAGTGTGGGACCTCCGATTCCGTTTACGACAACTGATGACACTGCCGTACAACCATTCGCATCGGTTATTGTTATATTGTAACTCCCTGCTGTTAAACCAGTGGCTGTGGTTGTAGTTTGTCCGTCTGACCAGAGGTAGAAATAGGGTGTTGAGCCACCTGTTACCGTTACTGCTGCCGTGCCATCCGAGAATCCACAAGCAGCCGGAGTTGATGTAGGTGTTAAAGTAATGCCTGCAGGTTCAATTATACTATCACAATTCATAGCTGTACATCCATTTGCATCTGTAACAGTTACGCAGTATGTCCCGGAAGTCAAGCCCGTTGCAGTAGCTGTAGTTTGAGCCATCACATCATCCCAAAGATATGTATACGATGGAACGCCACCTGTTGCACCGCTTACGATACTGCCATCCGACCCTCCGTTACAGGTAATACCGGTTGAGCCCAAAGTGATAATTATGATAGACGGCTGTGTTATGGTTACCGTGTCAGTTGCAATACATCCACCCGCATCGGTGACTGTAACTGTGTAAAACCCGGCAGCCAAACCGGTGGCGGTAGTTGTTGTTTGTCCGTCTGACCAGGAATATGTAAAAGGAACTGTACCTCCGGTAACAGATACCGTGGCTTCTCCGTCAGTATCTCCAAAGCAACTTACATTTACAGAGGATGTGATATTAGCAGTAGGCCCTCCGGTATTAATTACTGTAATGTTATCTGTTTGTGTGCAGTTATTAGCATCCGTAACGGTAACAGTGTATGTCCCGGTAGATAAATTGGAAGCAATTGCCCCACTCCCACCACTGGGTGACCAGGAATATGAATATGAGCCGGCACCTCCTGAGGCAGTAACCGTTGCCGTGCCATCGTTAAGCCCGCAGGTAGCAGGGGTTGAAGTCATTGATAAGGTGATTGCTGATGGTTCGTTAATTGTTGCTGTGGCTGTTTCCGTGCAATTATCTGCATCGGTAACAGTTACAGTGTAACTCCCTACACACAAGCCGGTGGCTGCTTGGGTTGCCTGGTTACCGGCATTGGCATCCCACTGATAGGTATATGGTGTGGGTCCACCGAGGGGATTTGCCGTGGCATCTCCGTCACATACACCATTACAACTTGCATCTGTTGAACTGGCGCTCACTGTTAGTGAACATGGAAGGCAGGCAATAGTAGTTATAGATACTACATCGTTCAAAGTTATACAATTATTAACATCAGTAGCTGTTAATGTATATATTGAAGTTCCAATCCCAACCGGGCACACAGTAGGAGTTAATGTGGTTTCATTGGTCATGTTCGTAGTGGGCGACCAACTAAAATTGGCAGTGTAACTAATTTCAGGGTCATCAAATGTTATGCACCAGCCAAGGAAAAACCCCATACTCATAAAATTACTGTTATTAACTTGTATAGTCCAAACTCCATTTGCCGTACAACCAACCAGGTCATCCAATGCACCTCCTCCTGGTACAAAATCTCCAATATACGGGTCAGTGCCGGATGAAATAGGAGTAATAGCGCCAACTGTAAAACAAGTCATGTCCAATATACCCCCATAAGCTGCTCCGGTGGTTGAACCGTCAGGAATTAAAGTCAATTCGGTGCCATCAGGACATTCCAATACTACCTCAATAGTATTAAGATCTCCAAATGACATATTAAGCTGAAGACAGACAGATAATATAGAACCGGGTGTAATATTGGTCATATTCAAACCGGCAACATTTATATCAATATCTACTCCTCCAAAAATTATTGATTCAAATGTGTGATCACAAAATTCGGGCTGGCTTGCAGGGCTTACAATTACACTTGCAATCCCTGTTAAATCAACACATGTGCTTTCACATATTGTTGTATCAACCGTAGCAGCTACGACTAAATTGGGTGGAACAACTGTTACCGGGATAGTAGCATAACAAGTGTCATCAATTCCATTTGTAAGCATAACATCATAAGTAGTACTGGTTGTTGGGCATAAAGAGTTATTTGGGTAAACCTCGCCAATTGTGCCATCAAACCATTCAATATAATAATTTGGGTCATTCAAAGCAATAGTAACATTATCAATGCCCCAGTGGTCAAAGCCATAGCCGCTTGAGCTATTTTGCCACCATTGTATCATGGTATTAGGAGTCATGGCTCCGGGAGGAAGTGGAAAACAGTAGTTGTTCCAGGTAGTTAAGTAAGCATCGTATCCGCCATTAGGGTCAAAATAATAAATATCTATCCATGTAGCACCTCCGTCTGTTGAATATTGCAGATGTACTCCTTCATCAGGTAAATCAGGTCCTTCGCAGGGTGCATCGGCATCATCGCCTGTTTGTGTAGCAAACATCAAATCAAAACAGACTGAACCTCCCAGGCTAAGGTCAAATGCCTGCGATGTCATAGTTCTTGGATCCGGAGTAGCATCGCCCATCCACATATAAATAGTTCCATCTACACCAGGACCGCAAGGATTTGTAAATGTTGCGGCAGGAGTTGTCTGCCACCCCGTTCCTGCTGTCCCATCATTAAAATCATTGGTGAAAACAACATTACCTGAAGAGTAACCATATGCCGATAAATCGAGGCAATAACCACAAGTAATAGTTGAAGGTGAGGCAAAACCATTAATAACACAGGCTTGAGCATTTAAATAATTTATTCCGGTAAAAGCAGGACTTAATATTAGAATCAGAATTGATAAAAAAATAATGAAGCGTAAATTTTTACAAAACATTTTATATTTTATTAATAGAATTAATACATCTATTTTATTAAGAACTATATTATATTTTAAGACGTAATATTAAATAAAAGGTTGCTTAATATCATGAAAATTTTGTAAAACAATTAACCAATTAGTGTGTATAAGTGCCATAATCCTTCATTTTGATGTCAAATGAATGATGTGAAATGTTAAATGGAAAATGTTTTATATTGTTGATTATCAGCACATTATTAGCGAACGCATCCATTGTGCAAAATAAATCATACCTTGATTGTGAATAGTAAAACAGGTCATAAAAAAAAGGTATTTCTTTATCTAAAGCACCATCTTTTTTTAGGACAAACTTTGTGAAAAAGACTCAAGACAAATCAAGGGTAAATCTATAAGTAAGTTGGCGGCAAAAAAATCCCAAATTCAATCTAAAGAGTTTAATACAGCGTCTGTGACTCATAACGCTTAAACGGGTTGGGATTTATGTAGCGAAAAGATATTTCAATGCCACCCATACCGCTTGTTGCCGTCTTTAAGCCGGAAGTGTTTATATCATAGCTTATGCCAAGGGCAAAATTGGATAATTCATACATTAAAGCAGGAATGATGGCATCACCTGCCCTGTAATAGCACCCAAGGTAAATGGCAGATTCTTTCAAAAAGCCTGTATATTTGGATGCTTCGGTAAGCCGGTATCTTATCATAGTACCAAAATTAATTTCCTTTGAGGGTCCCTGGCTTAGAACAAGAATTGATGGTAACAGGGCAATATTGGTGTTTTTCAACCCAAAGTAAGTGCTACCGTGTATTACAAGTTTAGAATAGAGTTTTTCATTAACTAACGAATAAAATTCCTGCTTGGGCTTGTTTACGTGAAATACTGCTATCCCCACATTAGCATTGATCTTGTCATTGGTAGTAATATTTGTCTCATTCTTTAAAAAGTTCCATGAAACACCTGCCGTGAAATCTCCAAAAGCGGTTTTATTGAAATCATTGGCTTCGCCAACAGGCATTGCGGAGTCATATTCACCATTAACAAATTGATTATCGGTTTTAACTTCAGAATAATCTACGCTTCTTTGAGCAAATCCACCCTGTAATCCACCAGAAATTCTATGGTTTTTGTTTAAAGGGACAATACCTGAAAGAGATAAATTTAATTGGATAGTGCTTAATCCGGCATCACCGGCTTTGTCGTTATAAACATAAAATCCCGCTCCCAAATAGCTCTTTTTCCATTTTTTCTTAAACAAACCAAAATCATACGACAGGGCGTAAGTTTTGTAGGGAGCGCCAAAGCTTTTCCACTGGTCTTTATAATTGATCAATACCCTGTGCTGCCCATTGAACATTCCTGTTAAAGCAGGATTGATTATTAACGGGGTTCTATCGAACTGCGAAAAGTGGATGTCCTGGGAGGAACACAGATTACACAGATTTAATGATATCACACCGATTAGAATGGCTTTTTTCATGGATAAATAATTTTTTATGTTTTTTGCTACGAAATACGAAAAATTACGAATATACGAAAGCACGTTTTTAATATAAATTTACAATTCTTTTATGCTTTACACCGGTTCTGGTAAAGTGGGCGATTATGCCTAATTTTAGATTATTAGATAATTCAGGATAAAGCAAGTCTTTTCTCCTTAACTTTCCATTTTCCATTTTTTCGTAGTTTCGTATATTTTACTCACTATAATGTTTGTTTTTAGCGGTGTTCGTGAATTCCGCGGAGTTTATCCTGAGGGACGAAGGGCTCCATTTTAGCGG
>JBDRNO010000188.1:0-6804 GCA_043811005.1 Bacteroidota bacterium
CGCAAATTTCTATTCATGGTCGCCATCAACAGGTCTGGATACAACTTCAGGTCCTACTGTTATTGCCGCACCTGCTTCAACAATCACTTATACGGTATTAGGTACTTCCTATGATGGTTGCAACAATGAAGATTCTGTAACCATAACTGTGAACCCAACACCCACTGCCAATGCCGGTACAGACGATATAATTTGTAGAGGAGAGACATACACCTTATCCGGTTCAATAGGTGGTAGCGCATTGAGCTCTACCTGGACAACTTCAGGAACCGGGTCCTTTGATAATGCTGCTTCATTAACTGCAACCTATACACCTTCACCAGCAGACACAACTTTTGGAAGCGTAACATTGATCTTAACCACAGATGACCCGGCAGGACCTTGCATCGCGGCTTTGGATTCAATGGTATTAACATTTTATCCTTCACTTACAGCTACCATTACTGCAAGTACAAATATTTCTTGTATCGGTGGCAATGACGGCTCTGCCACGGTTGGCGCAAGCGGTGGAACCGGATCTTATACTTATCTGTGGGATGACCCAGGTTCGCAAACAACTGCAACAGCAACCGGCTTATATCCTATAACCTATATTGCTACTGTTACCGATGTCAATGGTTGTCTTGATACCGCATCAGTAACCCTTTCTGAACCCCCAACTGCACTGTCACTAACTGCAAGCAATGTAAGTGCTACTTGCGGTAACCCTGACGGACAAGCATCCGTATCTGTTACCGGGGGTACAGGTGCCTATACATACTTGTGGGACGATCCAACCTCCCAAACTACCAGCACTGCTACCGGGCTTCTAGCTGGCAGTTATACTGTTACCGTTACAGATGCCAATAGTTGCACCGATAATGCAACAGTCACTGTTAATGATGCAGGCGCTCCTACTGCCACTATTACCGACAGCACTAATGTGAGTTGTAATGGTGATTGTAATGGTGATGCTACTGTTACTCCATCCGGAGGAAACGGAGCTTACACCTATTTATGGAATGATCCCGGTTCTCAAACTGATTCAACAGCAACAGGGTTATGCTCAGGAAATTATAATGTCACGGTTACTGACGACTCCGGATGCGTAGCTGTGGCTAATATCATTATTACACAACCATCTATCCTGGAAATTGATACGATCTCTGTAACCGATGTAACTGTTTACGGAGGCAGTGACGGAGCGATAGATATTGTTGTAAGCGGAGGAACAGCGCCTTACACTTATTTGTGGGATGATCTAAGTACAAATACAACAGAAGATATCAGCAGCTTGACAGCAGGAACTTACACCCTAATTGTTACAGATACCAACGGATGTATAGACTCTTTAAGTATTGTTGTTAATGAACCGCTACCTGCTCCGGCTAATGATGATTGTGCGGGTGCAATATCCCTTACTCAGAATGCCACCTGTATCACAACAACAGGTGATGTTGCCGGTGCAACAGAATCCTTGGCTGGTTGTTACGGAAACGCAGATGATGACATTTGGTTCTCATTTGTTGCAACTTCCGACAATCCAATCATAGATGTCACGGGATCAGCAAGTTTTGATGCAGTGATAGAAATGTTTGATAGTTGCGGTGGAACTTCTTTGGATTGTGTGGATAATACAGGAAGTGGTGGAACGGAAACAATAAGTGCAACGGGATTGAATATTGGTAATACATATTTCGTAAGAGTATATGACTATTACTCATCAATACCAGTTACTCCTACTTTTGATATTTGTGTATATGACACCCCTGCACCACCAGCTAATGATGATTGTGCAGGTGCTATGGCTCTTACAGTTTATCCTGACGGGGATTGTCCTGCCAATGCTACTACGGGAACAACCGTTAGTGCAACAGTTGATGGTGCTGATCCTGCCTGTGATCCCGGCACAATTCAAGATGTATGGTATTCATTCAATTCAGGTACAAATACTGAAATTTTATTTGATATAGCTTTAGGCACTGCATCTTCTGATATCGGACTTGAAATATTTGATAGTTGCGGAGTGCCTGCAACCAACTTGTCCTTGAATTGCAGTTATGCATCTTCCGGTCAAACCACTATAACAGGGTTTCCCGGAGTTGCTACAACATATCTTTTCAGAATATTTACTAACACAGATTGGGATACACCCGGAACATTTGATGTTTGCCTAAGCGAACCACCTCCACCACCTGCAAATGATGAGTGTACAAATGCAATTGCAGTTGCGTGCGATACTACAATCTCAGGCACAACAACCTTTGCTACTCTTGATACAGCATCCGCTGATTGCGGACTAGCTACTGTTACCGCTCCCGGTGTATGGTATTCATTCATTGGTACCGGGGAGAGCGTTACAGCAAGCACTTGTGATTCAGCTACTTACGATACTAAAATTGGCATATATGATGGTAGTTGCGGTTCATTGAACTGCATTGATGGTAATGATGACGGAGCCGGCTGCTCCGGGTATACTTCTGAAATAACTTTCTTCTCCGTTGCAGGTACAACTTATTACATCCTGATTCACGGTTATAGTACAGGGACAGGTGATTTTGATCTCACGATTACCTGTACTCCATGTGCTCCTCTTACTGTTACAACTTCAAGTACAGATCCAATCTGTAACGGTGTTTGTGATGGCGATGCTACTGTGTCTGTATCTGGTGGTACTACTCCTTATGCTTATTTATGGGATGATCCTGGTGCACAAACCGATTCCACAGCAACCGGCTTATGTGCGGGCGCCTATACAGTTATTATTACCGATTCCATTTTCTGCCCGGATACTGCCAATGTTACGATCATTGAACCATCTATACTTGTAGTTGATACTGTATCTGTAACTCATGTGTCGGCTAATGGAGGCAATGACGGTGCTATAGACATTATAGTAACCGGTGGAACAATTCCTTATACTTATTCATGGTCAACCGGTGATACAGCAGAAGACATCAGCGGTTTAACAGCGGGAACTTACTGTGTTAATGTTATAGATGCTAATGGCTGCACGGATTCTTTATGTGTTATTATTACTGAACCGCCACCAGCTCCTGCTAATGATAATTGTGTTGATGCTGAAGCTCTAACAGTTTATCCTGCAGTGGATTGTCCTGCCAATGCAACTACCGGAACAACTGTTGATGCTACAGTTGATGGTGCAGATCCTACATGTGATCCCGGTACAATTCAAGATGTCTGGTATTCATTCAATTCAGGTACAAATACGGATATTATATTTGATATAGCTTTAGGTACGGCTTCTACTGATATCGGACTTGAAATATTTGATAGTTGCGGAGTACCTGCAACCACCTTGTCGTTGAATTGCACTTATGCATCTTCCGGTCAAACTACTATAACAGGTTTCCCTGGAGTTGCCACACCTTACTTCTTCAGGATATTTACTAACACAGATTTTGATACACCGGGTACATTTGATGTTTGCCTGAGCGAAGTAGCATGTGCCCTCACTACTACAACTTCCAGTACTGATGCAAGCTGTAGCGGAGTGTGTGATGGTGATGCTACTGTTTCTGTAACTAGTGGTACTTTACCTTATACATATCTATGGGATGATCCTGGTGCACAAACCGATTCCACAGCAACCGGCTTATGTGCAGGAACTTATAACGCTGCAGTTACAGATGCAAACAGTTGTACTGCTACTGCTTCTGTAACAATTTCTAATCTGACTTCCATCACCCTTTATATCTCTACTACAGATGATACACAAGGTGGTGCTTGTAATGGTACAGCTTCTGTAACTGCCTCCGGAGGTGCAAGCCCTTATACATATTTATGGAGCAATGGTCAAACAACCTCAACCGCTACTGCACTTTGCGCGGGAAACTACTCTGTTGTAGTTACCGATGCCAATGGATGCAACAACGCTGCTGCTGACTCTGTATTTGAATCTACTGGAATTTTTACGGCTTATACAAATACAATATTTAATATTTATCCCAATCCAACTTCCGGAAAAATAAATGTAGAATTTGCTATAGATAAGCCGAAAGATGTTAATATTACTGTAACAAATATAATAGGAGAGGTTGTGACAAGTGCAGAAATTGATAATGCCATTTTAGGAATTTACACAATTGATCTAACTGAAAGAGCAAACGGCATCTATTACATCTATATACAGACAGAAGATGATGTGATTGTTAAAAAGGTCTCAGTAGTAAGATGACAAAATAGTGAAACTTCAATCTGCGATTAGATTTGATGATTGAAGTTATACATGAAACAGGGTAAATTGTTGCATTTCTATCCTGGGAATTCAGGAATGGCAGAGACCCCCAATTTGGGCGTCTGTACATTCCTCGGTATCAGTCTACAGCAGGCATATCAGAGAATTTGTTATACGGAAATTTATCCCGTTCATAGTATAACCCCTCAAGGTTCTGAAAACCTTGAGGGATTTCTTTTTTACAATCAAAAATAAATACAGGCAACCTACTTATTTAATATACGTCTCCTATTTACTCAAATAATTCACAAACATGTAATTAATATTTATTAATTTTCGGGATTAATACATAGAAAACATAAGTTATTTTATGAGTAAAAGAAGACTACTCACAACTTGTATCATATTTATATTTTCCTTAAGTGTTACAAATGCTCAAAGGACATGCGGAACCATGGTTTACCTGGAAGCTCAAAAAGCTGCCGATCCCATTGGTTTTGCTAAGAGGATGGCATTGATTGAAGCACAAGTAGTGGAATGGAAAAGCAAGCAAGTATCCCTAAAAAAAGGTAAGAAAGTTGTCATAACAATTCCAACAGTAGTGCATATTGTTTATAATAATTCAACTGAAAATATTTCAGATGCACAGATCCTATCCCAGATTGATGTATTAAATGAAGATTACAGGCGGCTTAATGCAGATACATCAAATACTCCAGGTGCATTTCTTAGTGCTGCCGCAGATTGTGAGATTGAGTTTTGCCTTGCACAGAGAGATCCAAGCGGGAATACCACAAACGGAATTACCAGAACTTCTACTTCTCATGGTACATTTTCATGGGATGATGATGTAAAATACGATTCCCAAGGCGGAAAAGATGCATGGCCAAAAAATGATTACTTAAATATCTGGATTTGTAATTTAGGTGGAGGTTTATTAGGTTACGCAACCCCTCCGGGAGGACCATCAGCAACAGATGGTGTTGTCATTGGTTACAACTACTTTGGCAGAACAGGTACCCTATACCCACCTTATGATAAAGGGAGAACAACCACTCATGAAGTTGGTCACTGGCTAAGTTTAGAGCATACATGGGGCGATGATGGCGGTTCATGCAGCGGGTCAGATAATGTTAGTGATACTCCCAATCAGGCAAGTGAAACGTATGGATGCCCTTCATTTCCCAAAACAGATGCTTGTTCGCCTTCATCTCCCGGTATTATGTTCATGAATTATTTGGATTATACGGATGATGCTTGTATGAACCTGTTTACCCAAGGACAGAAAATCAGGATGGTAGCTACTTTAAATGGATCCAGATTAAGCATACAAAGTTCCCTTGGTTGTGTCCCGGTATCTGCATTTAACTATGATGCAAGCATTTCTACGATTATTGAGCCCAATGGTTCTGACTGTAATCAAGCCACAATTAATCCTGTTGTAACACTTAATAATATTGGTTCAAATACATTAACGTCCATTATAATAAACTACGATATAGATGGCGGACCAAATAATACTTATTCCTGGACGGGGTCACTCGCTACTTCAGCAACAGAAGATGTATCTTTACCAAGCATAACGGTTTCCACAGGAACGCATACTTTTAATGCTTCAACATCAAATCCCAATGGAAATACTGATGAGGATCCTACTAATGACGCAAATTCTTCCTCTTTCAGTTCAATAGCAGGGACCATTGTTACACTTACATTAACATTAGATGATTATGGCAGTGAAAATACATGGGAAATTCTGGATTCCAATAGTACGGTTCTGTATTCAGGTGGGCCTTATTCAGATGGAGTAGATGGTACTGTAATTACTGAGGAATTCTGTCTTAACAATGGATGTTATGATTTTACCATATATGATTCCTATGGGGATGGGATGTGTTGCCAAGAGGGCAACGGTTCATATTTGGTAGAAGACGATTTATTCAGTATATTGGCATCCGGAGGTGCAGACTGGGGAGATCCTGAAGATGGAGATACAACTAATTTTTGCTTATCCTCAACAGTTGGTTTCACTCCCCCGGATCTAGCTGATTTTCATTCTCCAAATAGTATCAATCTTTTTCCAAATCCATCTTCCGGGATTGTTAATTTTAAATTTCTTTCAGATAATCAAAAAGATCTTAGCATTACCATAATAAATTTAACTGGTGAGATTGTTTCAGTTGCAAGCTGGCACAATGCCTCAAATGAAAAACAAACCATAGACCTTTCGGGAATTGCAAATGGCATTTATTTCATTCACATCTTAACTGATGATGAAGCTATGGTAAAAAAGATGGTAATTTTTAGATAATAACAAATATTAAGACTTCCTAAATCTTGAAGATTTAGGAAGTCTGGTTCTTATAAAAATTGTTTAATGCTAAAAAAATGAAAAGGATAATTTTATTGCTAATACTTATTACCTGCAGTTATAGTGTTTTCGCACAGATTAAAGCAGTTAATAAATCCAAATTCAAACCAACCCAAGAAAAATGCGGGACTATGGAGTATCTTGAGATGCTAAAAGCTCAAGACCCCGGATTGGAACAACGCATGCAGGCAATAGAAGCCCACACTCAAAAAATAATTCAAAAGCAACTAAAAGATCCCTCTAAAGCCAAAAGGGC
>JBDRNO010000189.1:0-11558 GCA_043811005.1 Bacteroidota bacterium
AGCTACTATCCCGTTTGGATTCTCTGCCAATTTAAAAGTGGATTTAACGGGAAATCCTCCCTGGAGCATAACTTATTCCGATGGAACAACCACTTACACAATAAACAACATTACAAACAGTCCCTACTACATTACCGTATCACCAACAGACACAACTACTTACACTTTAATATCCGTAAATGATAATGGTTGTTCAGGTAATGTTTCGGGTAGTGCTACTGTTAATGTTATTGCAAGTTCATTAAATGATACTACTTGCATTATCTTACAACCGGATTCAATTGAAGGCAAAGATGCAATTTTAACCGATTGGCAACCAAATTCAAATAAGGGGATACACTCTGATTTCGATGCACTTGCCTGGACAGTATCCTCAGTACCAGGAATATATAGAAGTTTATTAGATTTCGATATGTCTTTTATCCCTTCAAGTACAATAATTATAAGTGCTAAATTATCACTATACAACAATCCAACTTCAGGTAATAATGGTGGGCAACATTCTTCTTTGAGCGGTTCCAATGCATGCTGGCTGCAAAGAGTTACCTCGCCATGGGATGAAATGACTGTCACCTGGAATACTCAACCTGCAATAACTACTGTAAATCAGGTTATCTTACCTCAAAGTACTTCACCTAATGAAGATTATCTCAATATTGATGTTACTGCATTAGTTCAGGATATGATAGACAATCCTTCTTCAAGTTTTGGATTCATGCTGCGTCTTCAGACTGAAATAGAATTCAGAGCTCTAATATTTGCCTCCAGTGATAATGCTGACCCAACCAACTGGCCAAAATTGGAGATATGTTACTCAATTGCTAATCCCCCACCCTGCCCCAGCGTTAAAAATCATCAAAAAATCAGTGATACTGAAGGTAACTTTACCGGTATTTTAGACAATAATGACCACTTCGGTCAGGGGATCGCAAACATTGGAGACTTGAACAATGACGGTATAATGGATCTGGCGATAGGCGCTCCGGGAGATGATGACGGAGGCACAGATGTAGGAGCTATTTGGATAATGTTTATGAATACCAACGGAACTGTTGCATCATATCAGAAGATCAGTGAAACACAAGGGAATTTCTCCGGAAACTTGCAGGATGCATGGGGTAATGGCGTTGAAGCAATAGGAGATCTGAATGGAGATGGTATAACCGATATTGCGGTTGGTGAGCCCAGGGGTAATGATGGTGGCACAAGGAGAGGTGCTGTCTGGATTTTATTTTTGAACTCAAACGGAACCGTAAATTCTTACCAAAAGATCAGTGATACACAAGGGGGCTTCACCGGTATTTTGGAAAATGAGGACCGGTTTGGACGTGATATTGCATATCTTGGTGATTTGAATGGAGATAGCATAGGGGATATTGCAGTAAGCGGTGAGCTTGATGATGATGGTGGTGCTAATAGAGGAGCCGTGTGGATCTTGTTTTTAAATACAAATGGTACGGTTAATTCTTACCAGAAAATTAGTTCGATAGCAGGCAGTTTCAACGGACCCCTGGCGAATGATGACCGTTTTGGCTTTTCGGTTGCACCATTAGGAGATTTTAATGGTGATAGTTATACCGATATTATAGTAGGAGCAAGAGGTGATAATGACGGAGGACCTGACAGGGGGGCAATTTGGCTCCTCATGCTAAATTCTGATGGTACAGTACTGGATGAATATAAAATAAGCAATACACAGGGTAATTTTAATGGTGTCTTGGATGATACCGATAGATTTGGGTCTTCAGTAGCTTCACTGGGTGATATTAATAATGATGGGATTACAGATGTTCTGGTTGGTGCTTATCTGGATGATGATGGTGGTATTGACAGGGGCGCTGCATGGATATTATATTTAACATCTTCAGGAATTGTTTCCGGATATCTGAAAATTAGTGATTCACAAGGAAATTTTACCGGAGTATTAGATGACTATGATCAAATAGGTTGGACCGTTGAATCATTAGGCGACTTGGATGGTGATGGATCTCCGGATATCGTTCTTAGCGGGAATAATGATGATGATGGCGGCACTGACAGGGGAGCAGTATGGATAATTAATTTACAGGATACTTGCTTTAGTCAATGTGATTCCAATCAAATCACTTTCCAGAAAACTTTTGGGGGAGGTAATCAAGATTATATCAGAAAAGGGATGTGTTTAACAAATGACGGCGGGTACGTCTTTGCAGGATGGACAGAAAGTTTTGGTGCAGGAGATCAGGATGTTTATATAAATAAAGTTGATAATAATGGCACATTATTATGGTCCAAAGCATTCGGGGGAATTAATCCGGATCTGGCACAATCCGTTATTCAGACACCTGATAGTGGATTCCTTATCGCCGGAATTACACAAAGCTTTGGTGCCGGGACATGGGATGGGTATTTACTAAAATTGGATAACACTGGGAATTTGCTTTGGTCAAAAGCTTATGGCGGCAGTGGAGATGAAAGATTTATAAGGGCTCAAAATACAAATGACGGAGGAATTATTGCACTCGGATGGACAACCAGCAATGGAGCAGGTAGCACTGACTTTTATCTTGTTAAAACTGATAATATCGGAACAATCCAATGGACCAAAACATATGGAGGGTCAAATTATGATGAAGGTCGTTTTGTTCAACAAACAAGTGATAATGGATACATAATTACTGGATATGGAGGAAGTTTTGGTGCCGGTGCATGGGACGTATATCTTGTTAAAACAGACAGTCTGGGTAATCTTGAATGGTCAAAAACATACGGAGGTCCTTCACTTGAAGTAGGAACCTCTGTTAAACAAGCAAATGATGGAGGGTACATTATTGTTGGAAGAACTGAAAGTTTCGGAGCAGGTAATGCAGATGTACTATTAATAAAAACCGATACCATTGGAAATTTAGAATGGGTTAAAACATTTGGAGGTTCAAATATTGATCATTGTAAAACCGTTTTACAAACATCACTTGGTGAATATGTGATATCCGGGTTAACCAGTAGTTTCGGATCAGGAAATTATGATGCACAATTATTGAAAACTGATGGACAAGGAAATCTCATTTGGGCACGGACATATGGAGGATCTAATGATGAATTAGGATGGGCTCTTCAGCAAACTGATGGAGGAGGTTATTTAATTGGTGGATATACTAACAGCTTTGGAGCAGGGAATAATGATGTTTACATAATAAAAACAAATTGTGATGGCTACAGTGGATGTAATGATTCCAGTTTCACTCCTACGGAAACCAGTCCTTCAATTACTGTCACATCACCATCCATGAGTGTATCATCAGGCGGAATTGAAGCAATTGCAGCAACAATTGCTAGTTCAGCAAATACCATTGACAGTACATTATGTAGTGACACTACTATTATTTCTCCTGTATCGTGTGATCTCACAGCCAATTTCTCTGCCGACACCGTTTGCATAGGTGATTCTACTTCATTTACAGACTTGTCAACTGATTCTACAGCTAATATAATTATATGGAGATGGTATTTCGATGATGGAGATTCAATTTTCGGAGTACAAAACCCAAAGCACCTTTATAGTACTGCAGATACTTTTCTTGTTACATTGATCGTTAGCAATGATAGCGTCCCTGCTTGTTTTGATACGATCATTAAACCTGTTATTGTTTTGGATACCAATACAGTATTCACTCCTCCCAATGACACTATTTGTTCCGGGGACAGCATTTATTTAGGCCCGTTGAATATGATCTGCGGCAAACCTCCCTATACATATAGCTGGACTCCAACGACCGGGTTAAGTGATTCAACCATAGCCAATCCAAAAGCCGGGCCGCTTATAACTACAACTTACTTTATTACTGTTACAGATTCCCTCGGAGTTATTGCAACTGATTCAATTACGATTACTGTAGATACAGGTTGTTGCAAATCTTTTGCCCTGATTGGTTCTGATCCTTTCTATTGCTTTGGAGAGACTGTCTATTTAACTAACAATTCCATTGGCGAAACAGGTGCAATATACAATTGGGACTTTGGGCTCAACGCAATCCCCGGTTCTTATACAGGTACACCTCCACCACCTGTTACTTTTGATACCAGCGGTGTTTTACAGGTTCAACTGGTTCTTAATGACAGTTGTAGTACGGATACTGCTTATCATGATGTATACATCTACCCCTTACCTTATGCAAATGCCGGTAATGATACCACTATATGCGAACAGGATACTATCATGATTGGCTCGGTTCCGGTATCGTATTATAGTTATTCGTGGTCACCGGCAACGGATTTGGATGACCCAACCTTAGCCAATCCTACTACCGCAACCGATTCAACTATTACATATACAATTACAGTCACTGATGCAAACGGTTGTGTAGGTACGGATAGTATTACAATTACTATCAATCCACTGCCTTTGGCAAATGCCGGTGCTGATACTGCAATTTGTATTGGAGATAGCATTCAAATGAATGCTACCGGTGGAGTTACTTATTACTGGACCCCATCAACAGGATTATCAGACACTGCATTATCCAATCCATGGGCTTCTCCCGCTTCAACAACTTCCTATTCAGTTATAGTAACAGATGCTAATGGATGTGTAAAAACAGATAGCATTACTGTTTATGTTAATGCTTTGGCTATAGCTGATGCAGGTGAGGATGTAAGTTTTTGTTCCGGTGGAAGTGATACAATAGGAACACCCCTAACACCCAACTATACTTATTCATGGACACCTGCAACAGGGCTTAACGATTCAACAGCCTCTGGTCCTATTGTAACTTTAACAAATTTTGGGAGCTTTCCTGATACTGTTGATTATATTGTTATTACTACCGATACAACAACTTCTTGCTTCTCAAATGATACAGTTCAGGTGATAGTATATCCCTATCCTGTCTCTGATGCAGGAACAGATGTTAGCTTTTGTTCAGGCGATAGTGCACAACTCGGCACAGGGTTTACTCCTGGTTATAGCTATAGTTGGTTTCCTGTAGCAGGATTGAGCGATTCGACCATTTCCGGTCCCACTATAACATTGACCAATTTTGGCATCCCTGATACTACAGATTATATTGTAACAACAACGCTTTATATATGTTCAACGAGCGATTCTGTTCAGGTGATAGTTCGTCCATATCCAGTACCTGATGCAGGTGCAGATGTGGACTTTTGTTCAGGCTATAGTGCCCAGCTCGGGATTGTATCCACAGTTGGATATTCCTATTTATGGTCGCCAACAAACGGGCTGAGTGATTCCACTATTTCAGATCCAACGGTTATGCTGATTAATATCAGCAGTACTCCGGATACTGCATTTTATATTGTTTATCCAACATATTATGGTTGTTCAATGAGTGACACCGTAAGAGTTATCGTGTATTGGTTACCCGAAATACTGGAAACAATCGGAAGCATGTCTGTTTGCCCCGGTGTTGACAGTGTCAGCTATTGGGTGGATGGTACAACCGGTTCAACCTATCAATGGATAATAGGTGGTGATGGTACGGTCATAGCAGGTCAGGGAACTGATTCGATCTTGATCAACTGGGGAGATACCGGCTTGTGGATGGTGTCGGTAATAGAAACGGATTCCAATTCATGTACAGGTGACACGTTCAATTTGGATGTTAAATCCAATTTCATTCTGGAACCGCCAATACCCAATGGTCCCGATACTGTTTGCAGTAATTATATCAGCAATGTAGAATACCAGGTTATTTATACCAATGGCTCGGTATATACATGGTTTATCACAGGTGGAACCATTACCGGTGGCAATGGAACAAACAACGTCACGGTTGACTGGGACAGCGTTGGCTCAGGTATGCTATGGTATGAGGAAGAAAGCACGACTATTGATACGGTATGCCTTGGTGTATCGGATACTTTATATGTCAGTATTTTTCAATCGCCAACAGCTTCCTTAATTGAAGGTGCATTTATATTATGTGAAGATACTACATCAATTCCATTTTCCATTACAGGTCTGCCGGGTTCATATTTCACCTGGTTAGTTGATACTGATACAGTATCGGTCGGTACCGGAGCAGATACTATTTACCTTGTGTGGGATAGTGCAGGCATTTATGAGCTTACGGTATATGAAACAGCAAATGGTGGTTGTACAGAAATATTAACGGATACTGTAACTGTATATCAAACACCACAGACATCAACAATAAGCGGTGATACTACAATTTGTTATGATTCCCTGGGTGAATACCTGTATTATGTCACCGGCTTATCAGGTTCTTCATACCAGTGGAATGTTACAGGAGGGTCGATCACCAACTCACCAATAACCAATGACAGCATAACAGTACGGTGGGATTCGATTGTAGTTGGCAATATAATAGTGATAGAGACATCACAGGATAGCTGCATCGGTGATACGATAAGTTTAATGGTCAATGTTTATGAAGTGCCGGTAGCAACAGCCATCAATGGTGGGTTTGTCTTTTGTGAGGATACTGTAACAAGTTCATATTTTATCGCTGGTTTGCCGGGTTCATATTTCACCTGGCTGCTCAATAGTGATACTATTACAAGTGGAATAGATATTGATAGCATTTCCCTTATTTGGGACAGCGCAGGAATTTTCGAACTTGTAGTTATCGAAGTAACACCAAACACCTGCAGTGATACCTTGACGGATACGGTGATAGTTTATGAGACACCCCAAACCTCTTCAATAAATGGAGACACCTCGATCTGTTATGATTCCCTGGCTGAATACATCTATTATGTCACCGGCTTAACCGGCTCATCATACCAGTGGAATGTTTTAGGTGGTACAATTACCAGTTCACCAATAACCAATGATAGCATAATAGTACTGTGGGATTCGATTGTGGTTGGCAATATAATAGTAATAGAGACTTCACAGGATAGCTGCGTTGGTGATACGGTAAATTTAACGGTCAATGTCTATGAAGTTCCTGTAGCAACTGCTATCAATGGCAGTTTTGTCTTTTGTGAGGATACTGTGTTAAGTTCTTATTTCATTTCTGGCTTATCGAGTTCATATTTCACTTGGCTACTCAATGGAGACACTATTGCTACCGGCATTGATTTAGATAGTATATCATTGGTTTGGGATAGTGCCGGGATATTTGAACTTAAAGTTATAGAATTAACACCAAACACCTGCAATGATACCTTGACGGATACCGTGATAGTCTATGATACACCCCAAACCTCTTCAATAAATGGAGACACCGCGATCTGTTATGATTCCCTGGGTGAATACCTGTATTATATCACCGGCTTATCAGGTTCTACCTACCAGTGGGACGTGACCGGAGGGACGATCACCAGCTCACCAATAACCAATGACAGCATAACAGTACGGTGGGATTCGATTGTAGTTGGCAATATAATAGTGATAGAGACATCACAGGATAGCTGCATTGGTGATACGGTAAGCTTAACGGTCAATGTCTATGAAGTGCCCGTAGCTACAGCCATCAATGGCGGGTTTGTCTTTTGTGAGGATACAGTAGTAAGTTTTTATTCTATTGTCGGTTTACCGGGTTCATCTTTCACCTGGCTGCTCAATGGTGATACTATTGCAAATGGAATAGATATAGATAGCATTTCCCTCATTTGGGACAGTGCAGGGATGTTTGAACTTAAAGTTATTGAATTAACACCAAACACATGCAGTGATACTTTATCGGATACTGTAATAGTATATGAGACACCTCAAACCTCTTCAATAAATGGAGACACCGTGATATGTTATGATTCCCTGGGTGAATACCTGTATTATGTCACCGGCTTGTCAGGTTCATCATACCAATGGGATCTAAATGGAGGGACTATCATAAGCTCACCATTAACAGATGACAGCATAACTATTCAGTGGGATTCACTGGGGGTTGGATATATATCGGTGGTTGAAATATCACAGGATAGTTGCATTGGTGATACTGTAAGTTTAATTGTCAATGTTTATGAAGTGCCAGTAGCAACTACTATCAATGGAAAATTTGAATTTTGTGAAAATACCGATCCATATTCCTACTTTATTGCAGGTTTATCTAATTCATATTTTACATGGATAATTAATGGTGATACTATTGCAGAAGGGATAGATATAGACAGCATTTTTTGGATATGGGACGGTGCCGGGATCTATGAACTTTCGGTAACAGAAATAACGACTAATGGATGTATACAGGTTTTGACCGATACCGTTGTAGTCAACCCTCTTCCGGCAACCTCGATGATAATGGGAAATTCGAGTGTTTGTCCACCGGATAATCTTAACCAGTTGTATAGTGTTCAGGGATTTGATGGTTCTACCTTTGCTTGGACAGTAATTGGAGGTGAGATTATCAGCGGACAGGGGACAGAAAGTATAATGGTGAACTGGGATACAACCGGTTTTGTAAGCATATCTGTAATTGAAACATCAGAGGATTCCTGTATTGGCGATACTGTGTATGAAAACATAATATTAGATTCACCATCAATATTCTTAAAAGTGGTTTCTGATGGAGAGGAAGACGATAACAAGGTCGAAATAAACTGGGAGATCAGGAATTCCATTGGATTTCCGGAGAATGTGACTATTTTCAGGAGGATACATTTTTCAACAGACACTTGGGATTCGCTGGTTAGCATACCGGCTTACGATCAGGTATACATTGATGAGGATGCATCCACCCACGATAATAGTTATGATTATAGAGTGACAGGTAATAATGCATGTTCAGTGCTCATGATGACAAATGTTCACAACACAATTTTACTTAAAGGAGCGCATGATGAGAGTGAGAACACGATTGACATAATTTGGAATCATTATAATGGATGGCAGAATGGAGTAGAGATCTATGAAGTTTGGAGAAAACTGGATGATGAAAGTGAATATACTTATTATGTAAATACAAAAACAGATACGATAATGGATGATATAAGCGGCAATGATGGATTTGTATTTTGTTTCAGGATATTAGCTTATGAGAGTGGGGGAGGAGCAGAGGAGTCATGGTCAAACGAATTTTGTGTTGAATTCAAACACTTAATAAATATTCCGACTGCGATAACCCCCAACGGAAACGGGTTGAATGATACCTGGGAGATCCAGAATATATGGCTTTACCCCGATTGTATGGTTGAAATATATAACCGCTGGGGAATGCTCGTGTTCAGTTCGAGAGGATACCCGGAGGATTGGGATGGGATGCATGATGGCAAAGCATTGCCTGTAGGTCCTTATTACTATGTGATTGATCTGTTCATAGATGGTGTAAAACCTTATACGGGGACAGTGTCGATTATTTTGGATATTGAATAAGAATGAAATGATGGATTGTTTGATTGTTCAATTGTTCAATTGTTCGATTGTTAATTGCTTATCGGAGCACCGATTGCATCGGGATAAACTCCGCGGGGGATATCGACTTGTCGGGACGAAGCAAATGATTTACAGATTATTTATAAAAAATTCATTCAATTATCGTAAACATGTTGTTAATAATAACTTTTTCCCAAGTGAAGTCCTTGAAAAAACCATAGATAATACTCCCTTCTTTTCCCCTTCTTTCAAAAATCGTACTTTTGCACCTATGAAAACAAAAGGGCTGATTACACTAATATTACTTCTTATATTTACCCTCTTTTCATTAGCTCAAAAATACGACCCTCTCCACCCGCCAAACACTTATAGAAATACCGATAACCCCCAATACTGGAAAAACCGCAAACCTCACGAGAGCTACTGGCAGCAGGATGTTCATTATATTATAAAAGCCAATATTGATGAAAACACTGATATCATTGATGGTTCACTGGAATTAACATACTGGAACAACTCGCCCGATGAACTCACCCACGTATTTTTTCACCTCTACCAAAACGCTTTCCAACCGGATTCCTATTACGACAATCTTCAAAAAAACAATAACCGTAATCCCATTTACGGCAAATATGAAAAGCAAAAATTAGGAACTGTTGTTGAAAAAATTTCCATTGACAAGAAAGAAATAAAGTCCGAATTGGATAACACTATTTTAAAAGCATTTCTCTCCCAACCGCTTAAGAGCGGGGAATCAATCACATTTTACATTAAATTCAAAACCTACTTCGATATCGGTGGTGTCAGGAGGAGAATGAAAACCTTTAACTCATTCGGGTATAAACATTATAATGGGGTTCATTGGTATCCGAGGATCGCTGTTTATGACAGGAAGTTTGGCTGGACAACAGACCAACACTTGGGACACGAGTTTTATGGTGACTTTGGCACTTACGATGTAGAACTTTCATTTGCAAACAACTTTATTGTAGGAGCAACGGGATTCCTTGTAAATCGTGAAGAAGTATTACCAGCAGAGCTAAGAAAAAAGCTCGACATTAAAAATTTTGCTGATAACACCTGGAACACCCCTCCCTCTGTCATAATTCCTTACGACTCCCTTAATAGAAAAACATGGAAATACCATGCTGAGAATGTTCACGATTTTGCATTTACTGCCGATCCCACGTACAGGATTGGAGAAGCTGAATGCCTGCCTGCCGGCCTGTCCAGCGAAGCTTTAGCGAAGCGGGAAGCTTCAGCGCAGGTAGGGCAAGGGATTAAATGTATTGCTTTGGTACAGGAACCACATGCATCACGGTGGCAAAGTGCTGCAGAATATACTGCAAAAATTGTCCGGGTTTATTCTGAAGATTTTGGAATGTATGTTTACCATAAAATGATCGTTGCAGATGCGAGGGACGGGATGGAATACCCAATGATGACTTTGGTTGGTGGTAGCGATCCCGGTTACAGATGGTTGTTTGCGCATGAAGTCGGGCATAACTGGTTTTACGGTCAGGTGGGAAATAACGAAACATACCGCGCTGCCTTAGATGAGGGCTTCACACAATTTTTAACTATATGGTTCTTGGAAAAAGTTGAGGGAAACGTGATAGTAAAATTATACCCCAAATCCAAATACCTTCAAAGATTTTCAAAACCGGAAAAATTAAGGGAAAGTCGACTGTATTATCCCTATATATCAAAAGCTACAAAAGGTATTACTAATACATTAAACACCCATTCGGATGATTTTGGAGGTAAAACCTATAATAGTGGAGGTTACCGCCAGGTATATTGCAAAGCTGCCACAATGCTTTACAACCTTCAATATGTGCTGGGTGATGAGCTTTTCCTTAAAGCCATGCAGCATTATTTTGAGCAGTGGAAGATCTGCCATCCCTATTTTATAGATTTTAGAAATTCAATTATTCAATACACAAAAGCCGACCTCAACTGGTTCTTTGACCAATGGCTTGAGACATCAAAGACAATTGACTATGCTGTTAAATCTATAAGCCCCTCCCCAGCCCTTCCGCCAGTTGGCGGAGAGGGAGACCCTTCGCTCGAAAAACCTTCTCTTTCTAAAGAACAGGAAGTGAAAAATGAGTACGAAATTACGTTCAAAAGAAAAGGCGGGATGCAAATGCCTATTGATTTCCAGGTATCTACTCAAGATGGTAATAGTTATCAATTCCATATTCCCAATACCTGGTTCGTCAAAAAGACAAATGCAACAGTACTTCCGAAATGGTTTGGGTGGGGGAATTTACATCCTATT
>JBDRNO010000190.1:0-4118 GCA_043811005.1 Bacteroidota bacterium
CAACAAAAGCTTCATCATACCTTTTGCTATTTATTTTAAGAAAGATATTGCTGCTGGCAGGGTTGGGATATGCTGTGATATAAATATTTGATTTTTGACCATGCACTTCATTGATATAATTGAAATGAATCAGACCAACAGCATCCAGGTCAAATCCGCCTGATGGGAAGGCAGTTGGCCATGGGTCGTTTACTTTATTTCCCTGGGAATCATAAGTGGTATAGGCGTTATCAATATTACCTATAACATCAACAATACGTATATGAGTAACACTATCAACATTCAATCCTGGAATACCAGATAATTCATCCAGATCAAAAGGGGTTCCGTATGCAGCCCTGTATTTACCTGCAAGATTATACAGGTCGGTAGCATCAATACTGCCAAAACTTTCTACTTGTGCTGTATCCTGAGTAAGTGAAACTGCATTAAATCTAAAAAAATTAGTGCCATCTGAGCTTACCTCCACAAAAGCCAACTCAAGAAAAATATCGCTAAAACTATTTTCAAATACGGCAAAATCATAACCGGAACCATTATAAATAGCGCCATTAAAGGATAGTGTTGCAGAGCCGCCATCGCCTAAACTCACAACTCCATTTTCCTGTGATTTACCGGTTGCATCATGTCCTGTTCCGGCTGAAGCATCGCCTGCACCCGGGTCCGTAATATCCATAGGCCCTCTAATAACCACGCAATTTGATGCCCATGCAACAAAAGCAGAAGAATCCTTATACATTGCAGTTGAGCCCGGCTGACCTGCCGGTGGAGCATAAGGTCCTTGAGCATAGAGATCAATAGGAAAAATAAAAGTTGCCGTTATAAATAAAAATACAGAATGTATTATTGTGTTCATGTATTCATGTATTCGTGTGTTTGAAGATAAGACACGCGTTAGAGTTTTCATTAAACACCAAAGATTTTAAGCACTTAATTCTTAATAAATTTCTTAGTAACGGAAAAATCTGTATTACTAACAGTAATAAGATAATGACCATTTAATAATTCAGCAATATTAATTTTTAAGGCATTACCACCTGCCAAATTCTCTTGTCTAAGAACTGCCCTTCCTGCAATATCTGTAATTAAGATATTAAAATAATTCAAATTTCCATTTGCTGTTATGATTATTTCATCCTTAGCTGGAATTGGAAATACATTAACAGTTTTAATAAAATCTAAATCTATGATCCCAACAGTAGTTTTATAACTAACAGCAATAGCTTCAGGTGAAATTCCTACATCAAAGGAATCAACAACTGTACCTGTAAAATCATATACATAGGTTTTTCCATAAGAAAAATAATCGGTTGTTGACAGATAAAACAAGCTGTTAATAGTATCAAAGGCTGAACCTGTATAACTCAGAGGAATGATTGCAGTATCCTGTATCTGTAAAGTATTAATGTTGTAAGTACCTAATCCCTGACCATAGTTAGCATAGAGTAATCCGTCTTTTAACATAACACCTTTGGATGCAGGTGTTCCCACTTGAACAAAGGTATCCACCATTGCAAGAGCCACATCATAATGAGATACTACACCATTTTCCATCCAGCCGATTGAATTTACGGTATAAATCTTATTTCCGTCAGTACATAAAGAACCTATTTCTTTTCCCAGGGTGTCTAAGTTTTCTTCTCTCACAAAATCCAAGCTATTCAGGTCTATTACTGCAATTTTTCCAGATGAACTTCCATAACCACCTGGCACACCAACATAAGCGGTGTCGTTAACTATTATAATCTCATTACATTGATCACTAACTGATGAGAATACTTTGATTGAATCGAGCGTATTTTTATTATACACTACTACATAATCATCAAAAGCACCATAGCCGCGTGAAACAAGCAACAGGGAGTCATATACAGCCATTTTCTGGAGCCCGGGCAATTTAATTGCAGCAACTCTTGTATAATTATCAATGTCATACATCACCAAAGAATCTTCAGCAGCAACATAAGCAAAATTGCCGTCAATCGTTACCGATTGTGCAGATTGGTTATAAATAGTATCAAAAACATTGTAGTTTTTAGATACCGGATCATAAGCAGCTACGGTAACATAGTCCGAAAAAGGAGGCATGGATTCCCATCCACCTCCATTAACAATGATTATCTGGTCAACGACCGTTTGCTGAGCACCGACAAAAGCCGGGTAAAATGTGGCAACATTTATCATAACTGCAATTAGCAGTTTTTGGACTTTTTCTCTCATGATTTAAAAATTTTAAAGCCAGCATACCAGCCATCGCTAGTTCCGGTTATGTTACCAGAACTAAGCACAACCGGACGGTTGACAGGTTAATAGATCAGCAATGGATCAAAAATAAGATTGGATAAGGTACCGGTAATTGATATAGGAATCCTTTTCCATTCTTAGCTTTTACCCCGAAAGCTTTGAATTAATTAATACAATGGCAGGTCTTCTGGCTTACTCCACTTCCAACTGCCTTCCCATCCGCCAGTTGGCGGACAGTGACGAAAGGATGTTAAAAGCTTTTCAAGGAGCTTACAGCATCGGGAAATGCTCCGGAATTCCTGCCTGCGTTTTGTATTTGCAGGCAAGTCACCGGATTCCCTTTTAATCCCGGTAATTCAGAGTGAATCACCGGGAAACCATTGCGGAACAAAGATATATAAAAAGTATCTATACAGGCAAATAAGATTTTAAAAAAAGAACATAGTTTTACAAATTGATTAAAAAAAATATTATTTTAGACGATAAATAACAAAATGATCGAAGAGATAAAAAGATTGGAAGAACTGGCTTCCCCCCTCGAACCCGGTACAGCACGAAGGAGAGAGGTCAGGAACAAGGTGATCAGTTACACTGAGGAATTCCTGTCCAATATTCGAACGATTAAAGCATTTGACCAATCAGAAGATAAAGGCATAGGTATTTTCGATTCACCGGTAATTGACGAACCGGTGGATATTGACGAGGCATTGAAATTGCTCAGGAAGAATGTTGACGTTCCCGGGCTGAATCCCGCCTCGGGAGGACATCTTGCCTATATTCCCGGTGGCGGCATTTACTATTCCTCGCTTGGTGATTACATGGCTGATATTTTTAATAAATATGCCGGTATAGACTATGCAGGTCCGGGAGCTGTAAAGCTGGAAAATATGCTGATCGAATGGATGGCTGGAATTGTGGGATACCCGAAAGGAGCAGGAGGCAACCTGGCATCGGGCGGCAGCATTGCCAACCTTATTGCTGTTGTTACTGCAAGAGACGCTCATGATTTGAAGGCAAAGGATTTCGACAAAACGGTTGTTTACCTTTCCGAGCATGTCCACCACAGCATAGACAAGGCACTGCGTATAGCAGGTCTGAAGGAAAGCATAAAAAGGCATGTCCCTTTGGACGGGCATTACCGGATGGTTGCCGGTGAGCTCGAAAACGCCATCATAACCGACAGGCATAACGGTTTGATCCCATGGCTTGTTATTGCTTCGGCTGGCACAACGGATGTGGGCGCAATCGATCCCATCAGTGAAATTGGCGACATCACCAAAAAGCACAAACTATGGTACCATATAGATGGGGCTTATGGCGCCTTCTTTGCCCTTCTTAAAGAGGGAAGAGAAAAATTGAGGGGAATGGAAAAATCCGATTCTATCACAATGGATCCCCACAAGGGTTTGTTCCTCCCTTATGGCTTGGGAGCTGTTCTGGTGAAAGACAAGCAAAAACTACATAATGCCCACTACTACCATGCCAATTACATGCAGGATGCTGTTTCTGATGTACTATCCCCTGCTGAACTCTCACCGGAACTGACAAAGCATTTCAGGGGATTGCGGATGTGGCTTCCGCTGAAGCTGTTAGGGCTTAAGCCGTTCAAAGCGTGTTTGGAAGAAAAGCTGATGCTGGCAAAATACTTCTATCAGAAAGTGCAGGAAATCGGTTTTCATGCAGAGCTTGAGCCGGAGCTTTCAGTGGTAACCTACAAGTACGTTCCAGTACCAAAAGATACGAATCTATCAGCCGAAACCCAAAAAGCAAAAACAAATCAATTCAACAAAAAATTATTGAAAGAAGTCAATAAGGATGGCAGGGTGTTTATCTCCTCTACAATGCTCAATGGAGAATTTACCCTCCGCCTGGCT
>JBDRNO010000191.1:0-8753 GCA_043811005.1 Bacteroidota bacterium
AGATAAAAAATCAATGATTTAGCCAAACTTGTTTAGAACATTGAGATTTTGGATTTGGAATTTATTTGGGATTTGGAATTTGGAGTTTGGAATTTTAATTCTGATGCAAAATCTTTGACTTTATAGACGGACACTAATTAGTTTACTTAGAATCTGTCTTTAATTTTAATAAAAAAACGAAGTGTTTATTTTGATGGTACGTAGAGACGTTGTATGCAACGTCTCTACATTCCATAAATTATCAAATTTTGCCACTTTAAAAACGGACTATTTAATGGAGTGTAATCAATAAATATATTTTGTGATAATTAGTGAAAATTAGTGTAATTCGTGGCAAAACATTGAATTTCCGATACAATAAATTAAATTGCTCAAAATAGAAAACATATCAAAAAATCTTGAAGGATTCAGTATAAAAAATCTGAACTTCTCAGTAGATACGGGTGACTATTTTGTTTTACTGGGAGTCTCAGGCGCTGGGAAATCTCTTATACTTGAATTAATTGCCGGCTTAATAAATCCTGACTCAGGGAACATAATACTAGACAGCAAAGACATCACAAATGATAGAATTCAAAAAAGGCAAATCGGTTTGGTTTTCCAGGATTATGCCGTTTTCCCGCATTTGTCTGTAAAAGAAAATATTGCTTATCCTTTACACGGCAAAAACCTTGATTCATCCGAATTACATCAGCGTGTTGAACAACTTGCCGAAGAAATGAATATATCTCATCTGCTTCACAGAAAACCAGATACATTATCAGGCGGAGAACTTCAACGTGTTGCCCTTGCACGAACATTGGCTTTAAAACCCAAACTCCTCTTACTTGATGAGCCACTTGCTTCATTAGACGTTCAACTGCGAAACGAACTTCGCGGACTGCTTCGTAAAATTAACCGCAACGGGCAAACAATCATACATGTTACACATGATTATGAAGAAGCTATTTCTCTAGCCAACAGGATTGCAATTATACATGATGGAACCATTATTCAAACGGGTAACCCTAAGGAAGTCTTTCAGCATCCCAAATCACAGTTCGCAGCTAATTTAACAGGAATTAAAAATTTCTTTAAAGTAAAAATCAATGAAGATGGAAAAGGAAAAAACAAAGCGTTTATAAATGACACTATTCCAATTTCTATTCTCACTGACGAAGCTGAAGGTGACGGTTACATTCTCATACGAAGCGAAGATATTATTATCTCAGGCAAAAAATTAGAATCAAGCGCCACTAATAATTTTAAAGGAGTTGTAATTGATATAATCCCTGCTAAACTTGGAGTTGAAGTTTTTGTTGAGATTGGTATCAAGTTGTCTGTTTTAATAACAAAAGAGTCATCTGAAAAATTTAACCTGTCGGAAGGAAAAAATATTTGGGTTAGTTTCAAAGCTTCTGCAGTTAAATTTCTTAAGAACTAAATCAATTAATAACGAGTTTAAAATACCTGTATTCAGCATAAAATAATTTAACTTAATATTACGCAAGTCGGCATCCCTCAGTCAACAGTCGGCAATTTACCAGCTGCTTTCTGCCTACTGCCAACTTGTTTATTATAATATTAACGACAATTAACATTCAAGCGCCTAATCAATGATACGAGTCCCTAAAATATTAATGGTTGGAGCAACTGCCAGGAACCTTGGCAAAACCGGGTTGGTTTGTGCTTTTTTAAAAAAATTCTGTCCTGCAAATAAAATTATCGGTCTAAAAATCCTAACCCATTATCAAGGGGATAGTCACTATCATGGCAGCAAACAATTATCTCCCGCAGATAAGTATATTATTACAGAAGAAACCAATAAAACAGGCATAAAAGGAACATCAAGGATGCTACAAGCAGGAGCTTATAAAGCATATCTGATCAGGTCATGGAACAATTTTTTGAAAGAGGCAATTGATCAATTCTATTCTCAATATATTTTGAATAATAACAATTTGATTATTTGTGAATCCAACAGCTTGCGAAAAGTCGTTGAACCGGATATTTTCCTGATGATCAAAGATAAGCATGGACCTGATGTAAAAAGAAGCGCTGTTGAAGTCGAAAAATATGTAGATAAATTTGTAATATTTAATGGAGATTCATTTGATCTCGATTTTGATCAGATAGAAATTAGTGAAAAGGGTTGGATATTAAAAAAATGATATGTTAGGGAGAGTACTGGAATAAATGGTCTAAAAAACACTATTGTCATCCTGAGCGAAGCGAAGGATCTCCCAGCTAATAGTGACGTCCTCGGCAAAATACTTTTTGACAGGTCGGTACAAATAGCTGGTAGATTCTTCGGGCTTCGCCCTCAGAATGACAATAGTTCTTAATCACGTTAATATAAATTAACAAATTAATTATAACAATGATCCCATTCGAAGAAGCTCTGAAAATTGTCCTGAATTCAGCATATACCTTGGGAAATGAACAGGTTGACATTACAAATTCATTAAACAGGATTCTTGCTGAAGATGTTAGTTCTGACATTGAGATACCTCCATTCAACAAATCGGCAATGGACGGGTATGCCTGCCGTAAAGAGGACCTAAAAAACGAGCTTGAAGAAATAGAAGTTATCCCTGCCGGGAAAATTCCCCAAAAAGCAATATCGAAAAACCAGTGTTCAAAAATAATGACAGGGGCTATGGTTCCCGAAGGTGCCGACTGTGTCATAATGGTTGAACATACCGAAATAACTGCTGATAATAAAATCCGCTTCACAGGAGATATTACCAAGGCGCATATCTGCTATAAAGGAGAAGATGTTAAAACAGGAGATATTGTTCTAAAAAAAGGTATCCTGTTAAAACCACAGCACATTGCAGTGCTTGCTTCCGTGGGTTGTGTAAAACCGCTTGTAGTTAAACAACCTAGCATAGGCATTATTTCCACCGGCAGCGAATTAGTTGAACCACATCTTAAGCCGGGATTATCACAAATAAGAAACAGCAATGCATATCAATTGATATCCCAGGTAACTGCAATGGGCGCTATTCCAAATTATATCGGCATCGCAGGTGATTCTGAAGACGTAACATATAATGCCATTATCAGGGCTTTACATGATAATGATGTGATAATTCTTACAGGGGGAGTCTCAATGGGTGACTTTGATTTTGTGCCTGAGATCCTTAAAAAAGCCGGTTTTCGACTGCTTTTTAAAAAAATAGCTATACAACCGGGAAAACCAACGGTATTTGGTCTTTCTAATAATAAATTCTGCTTCGGTTTACCGGGAAATCCTGTCTCCTCATTTGTTCTGTTTGAATTACTGGTGAAACCCATTCTGTATAAAATGATGGGTACAGATCATTCACCACTTAACATAAAAATGCCTCTAAGTACTGATTATAAACGCAGAGAATCATACCGGTTATTATGGATACCTGTAATAATAACTGAAGAAGGTGAAGTTATGCCGGTAGAATATCATGGTTCTGCGCATATACACTCTTTAAGCCAAGCCCATGGAATGATATCCTTACCTGTAGGAAAAGCAAGTTTAAAAAAAGGAGAAATAGTAGATGTTAGACAAATATAATCGAAGAATACATTATTTGCGCATTTCTGTCATTGACCGGTGCAACCTCAGGTGCTGGTACTGTATGCCCAAAACAGGTGTGCAATTACTTAAACATGAGGATATTCTCTCTTATGAAGAAATTACCCAGGTAGTTGAAACTGCTGTACAGTTGGGTATCGACAAAATACGTCTCACAGGCGGAGAACCCTTGATAAGGAGAGATATTCTGCTGCTTGTTTCAATGATCGCAGGTGTAAAAAGCATTAAAGACCTGGCTATGACCACCAACGGTATCTTGTTGGAACAATTTGCGCAGCCACTTGCAGAAGCAGGTTTAAAGAGAATAAACATAAGTCTTGATACCATTGATCCTGAAAAATATAAAGAAATAACAAGGGGCGGTGATATTAATAATGTCTTCACAGGAATAGAAGCTGCCAGGACGGCAGGGCTGCAACCAATTAAAATCAATTGTGTAGTTCTTCGTTCATCAAACGAAACTGACGCCCGGGATCTAAAAAAGTATTGTAATGAAAATAATCTGAAAGTTAGGTTTATCCATCAAATGGACTTGACAACAGGTGAGTTCTCAGTAGTTGAAGGAGGTGAAGGAGGCGATTGCAAACATTGCAACCGTTTAAGATTAACAAGCAACGGCATCATAAAACCTTGCCTGTTCAGTGACCTTGAATTTGATATAAGAAAATTGGGAGCAGAACAAGCAATTAAACAGGCAATTAAAGCAAAACCCGAAAGCGGTACTTGCAATTTTATTAATAAATTTCATAATATTGGAGGATGAGATGAAGCAGAATAGAAATTTTTTGGACTGCCTATTAAAACTTATACTCAACGAATATGAAAATGCAGACCATTGCCCCATCGAATTACGAATTTGTTACGAACCTACGAATTACGAATGGTTCGTAGTTCGCAAGTTCGTATTTTTTTCGTAATTCGGTGGAATAATAAATTTTTTGCAAACCCAAACAGCATCGGTATAAAACTTAAAATATGAATAAACTCAGCCACATTGATAAACAAGGCAAAGCCAACATGGTGGATGTAAGTCATAAAAAAGACCAATTACGTATTGCCAAAGCATCCGGTCATATAAAGTTAAACGAAGCAACCATCAACCTAATCAAAGAAGATAACATGAAAAAAGGTGATGTGCTTACAGTTTCGGAAATTGCAGGCATCCAGGCAGCAAAGCATACAAGTAATTTGATACCTTTATGCCATCCCCTGCAAATAACAAAAATTGATGTAAAAGCTACACTTGATAATAGTGGAGTTAAAGTTACCAGCGAAGTGAAATGTATTGGACAAACAGGTATTGAAATGGAAGCTCTTACAGCAGTCAGTGTTGCTTTGCTCACTGTTTACGATATGTGTAAAGCCGTTGATAAAGAAATGCGGATAGAAAATATCACTTTAACTGAAAAAACTAAAGAGGATATTACTTAATGGATTTATTGATATGTTGTCAGGTGTTTCCACCTGATAACAAAAGGATCAAAGGACAAAATGAGTAGCTACCCCAACAGAGAGGAACAGCCCCGAAGGGGCGACATCATCACAACTCATGGCGTAAGCCATGAGAGGAGAGCGTCAGCCTTAACAATAAGCCCGCCAGCTGGCGGGACGACACAATTTAATTACAAAAAAAAACATGGAACTACAGGAAGCAATATTAAAAAGAAGAAGTGTCAGAAAATTCACAGATCATTATGTGACTGATACAGAAATAACAGAAATACTTGAAGCTGTCAGATGGGCTCCTTCATGGGCAAATACCCAGGCGTGGGAATTTATCATTGTAAGAGAAAAAGAGCTCATAGAGCGAATAACCAAAACCTATTCCGAGGGGAATCCTGCTTATAAATGCTCAATGTCTGCTTCCGCCCTCATTATCGGCTGCGCAAAAACCGGCATTTCCGGGTGCAAGGAAGGAAAAGACAGAACAAAATTTACCAATTGGTTTATGTTCGACATTGGCATGGCTGTTCAAAATCTTTGTCTAAAATCATACGAACTTGGTTTGGGAACAGTTGTCGTAGGATTAATGGATCACGATGAAGTTAAAAAGATACTTTCTGTCCCTGATGAATATGAAATTGTTGTATCCATCCCAATAGGCAAGCCGATTGAGCCAGACAAACAAGGTCCTCCAAGGAAAGAATTGAAAGAGTTTGTTTATATGAATAAATTTGGAAATCCATTTTAGTATATTAATTAATTTATTAGATAAAAAATTATTAGTGTTAATTCAAGAATAATTAAACGCTTTTTTACCCCAATCCCCTATAGAGAACTAAAAGTAGCTTTACTCTTATAGTTGTATGCAATAGCATTTAAAAAAAGCTATTAACAAAAAAAATTAAATTGAAAATAATACTAACTGTACTGATAATTTTGCTCATAAATCTTTCTGCGAACGGACAAACAGAAAAAAAAGCATGGATGATTGGTGGAAATGCAAATTTCGCCCTTGGTTTTAGCGAAACCAAGGATACTGTAAATGGAACAAATTTCTGGATAGACTTATCGCCTAAAATTGGTTATTTCATATTAAACAATTTTGCTTTTGGTATGGGCATCCCCTTAAAATACAACATGTTCCACGGCAAGGAAATTGAAAACCAGAGAAAACTATACCTTTTTAATGTAGGGCTAAGTCCATTTATCAGATATTACTTTAATTTATCTAATCAGAAAATCTTTCTTCACACAGATTTTTCCTTCTCTCAAACTTTTAAGAAGTCAACAAATTTACCAGCTCATGAAAACGCTGACGCTTATTATGACATTTACGCAGGATTTGGAATAGGACTAGCGTATTTTATCAAAAAAAATATAGGATTAGAAGGAATTTTATATTATGAATATTTCAACTCTGAAAATGACTATTATTACACAATTAGAAAATTAAACTTTGGTATCGGACTTCAAATTTATTTAACTAAAAATACAACGGAATAATAAATGCTACTGCCCATAATATATATTTTTGTAAAAATTCGTGAAAATTCGTGTAATTCGTGGCAAGACATTAAAATTCCAATACAATAAATTTTATGCATCAACCAAAAAAATTAAAAGTTATCTCCGTAAATATCTCCGAAAAAAAAGGAACAATAAAGCATCCGGTAGATAAAATCGAAATTGACCATAAGGGTATTATAAACGATGCACATGCAGGCGCCTGGCACCGGCAGGTCAGTCTTTTGGAAAAAGAGAGTATAGACCGTTTCTCAAAAGAAGCAGGACGAACCATCAATTATGGTGAATTTGCTGAAAATATTACTGCCAGCGGTTTGGAGCATATCAATGTCACTGTTTTCGACCGTCTTAAAATTGGCGGGGTTGAACTGGAGGTTACGCAAATAGGTAAAAAATGTCATGGTAATGCCTGTGCTATATTCCGGGAAGTCGGCAAATGCGTGATGCCAAAGGAAGGTATTTTCTGTCGTGTTATAACTACCGGAACAATTAAACCGGGAGATATGATAAACCATCAACCCAAAATATTAAAAATTCTTGTAATTACTTTAAGTGACAGGGCAAGCAAAGGAGAGTACGAAGATAAGAGCGGTCCTAAAATTATAGAGCTTACCGGGAATTATTTCAAAACCACAGATATGAAATGTCACATTGATTCGGAAATTATTCCCGATGATGCCTCAATACTGAAATCTGTTTTGCAAAAAGCAAAGAAAGAACATATTGATTTCATCTTTACTACCGGAGGTACCGGGATCGGACCAAGAGACATAACACCTGATGTGGTAAGACCAATGTTAGACAAAGAAATACCGGGAATTATGGAAATGATACGGTATAAATTCGGACAGGAGAAACCCAATGCATTGTTAAGCCGCGGAGTTGCAGGTATTATGGGAGAAACTTTGGTCTATACCTTACCCGGTAGCGTAAGGGCTGTTGAAGAATATACAGGTGAAATATTTAAAACTTTGCAACATCTGATTTATATGCAGCATGGGCTGGATATTCATTAACATATAACGGTTGGTTGATTGGTTAAATATATTAATTTGTGTTCACGTGTTCATGTATTCAGGTGTTGTACATAATTTTTATGTCAAACTCTCGTTAAATTAAAATATCCTAAAAAACATGAACATCACAAGAGACCAAGCACTCAAATTACTTTATCAGTACATCAAAAACGAAAAGTTTTTGTATCATTGTTATGCTTCTGAAGCCGTTATGAGGGCTTTAGCAAGACGGCTGGGCAAAGACGAAAATAAATGGGGCATGGCAGGGCTGCTTCATGATCTGGATGCGGAAATAACCAATGCTGATCCCAAAATTCATGGTCTTGAGACAGAAAGAATTCTCAAGGAAAAAAATGTTGATCCTGAAATAATTGATGCGATAAAAATGCATAACGAAGATGCACATGGGATGAAAAGAAGTACAGTATTTCATCATGCCCTGGCTGCAGGAGAAACAATTACCGGCTTAATTGTAGCAACAAGTTTGGTATATCCTGATAAAATAATTAAAAATGTAAAGCCCAAATCTATTACAAAAAGGATGAAACAACGAGCTTTTGCTGCATCTGTCAGCAGGGAAAGCATTATGGAATGCGAAAAGATCGGGATACCTTTAAATGAGTTTGCAGAAATATGCTTGAATGCAATGAAAGAAATAAGTGATAAAATAGGATTGTAAAACAAACCATCCTTTTTTCTGAATATCTGCATATTCAATAAAAATCATTTTTGTTTTTAAATAATATTAATATTTTCGCAGAAATTTTCTTACAACTTACTAATCAAAAAAGGAGAAACGCCTATGAAAATTACCTTTCATGGGGAAAAAGCCCGGACATTGTTTCAGGCTACCCGGCTCTGACACTGCTCTTCAGCAGCCGGTCAGACTGCTGGGGCAATAGGAGCAAATTATAATTCAAAGGTATTATCAGGAAGGAACGCCCGGAGGATAGTTAAGGATGTGGTTTGTGTTCCTGAAACATCTGCAAATACAAATAATGCCTTTAATCCTATTGCAGTGATCTTTGAAAATGAGGTTGATGCATTAAGGTAATAAAGGCAAAATATTTAGGAATAATTATTTATTTTTTTATTCCTGCATTTGTTGATAACAAACTACCTCCCAGGTTTATCAAAATATTATAACTAATCAGTCTTTAACAGATAAAGAGTATAAAGTTGTTAAGGGAATAGTAGGAAAAGGAATTATAAGT
>JBDRNO010000192.1:0-43169 GCA_043811005.1 Bacteroidota bacterium
TAGATAAAAAATCAATGATTTAGCCAAACTTGTTTAGAACATTGAGATTTTGGATTTGGAATTTATTTGGGATTTGGAATTTGGAGTTTGGAATTTTAATTCTGATGCAAAATCTTTGACTTTAGAGACGGACACTAATTAGTGCTTGTCTCTAAAGTAGAAAAAATTATTAAATATTTGTTTTAGACCATTCATTATTTGGAAAAATGGAATGGTGGAATACTGGAATATTGATTGTTATTAATGATGATATTATGGACAGACTCTGATTAACGTAAGTTGCCAGTTATTACTTTTGCTTTACATTCGTAAACCTTCTAAGAACGAGCATAAAAGTCTATTGTTCATGAAGAAATCGTTTTTACTCATAGTCGGTTTTTTGTATTTTTCTGCAACCTCTTTTTCGCAGGTTGAGTCCAGGCCCGAAAAGCCGGATCAATATACCGATTCCCTGCCGGCAGACAGCCAAAATACCTTGATAAAACAATCTCTTCCCGACACATCCGGTGAAAAAGATATTAAGAAAGGTGAAGATCAAGACATTGGGCTATTGTATAGATATGAGATGGGTGGGGGAATTATAGCACATTCAACCGGATTTGGAATAAATTTCAGAAAAGGCAAACATATTACAGGTTTTAAAAAAAAGATGTGGGAAATTGAACTTGTAAATATGAAACACCCTAAGGAATACAAAAGTTATCATTCTTCCGATAATGGAAAGGGGTATTTCTATGGTAAGCAGAATTCTTTTGCCGTTTTAAGACCGGGTATTGGTATACAGAAAGTAATATGTAGTAAAACAGGCGATCGCGGAGTGGAGGTTCGTTATCTATATTTTGGCGGTCCTTCCATTGGTTTATTAAAACCTGTTTATTTAGAAATCAGGAAAGAAGATCCAATCTCTGGTGATTTTTATGTTATCGAAAAATATGATCCTCAAAAACATAGGGAACCTGATATTTATGGAAAAGCACCATATTTTAAAGGAATAACTGAAATGAAAATCGTCCCCGGTATCTATGGAAAGTTCGGTTTGAATTTTGATTACAGCGATTTAGATAATAAAATACGGGCTATAGAAACAGGTATTACTATTGATTTGTTTTATAACTGGAGAGAAAAAGGCGGAAAGGTGCCTATTATGGCAAAAATTGATTCAACAGATGATTTCAATCCAAATAAAGCTTATTTCCTCTCATTTTATATTAATATTCTGTATGGAAATAAGTGGTAGGGAGTAAAGTAAATTAGTCAATTAACCTGCATTATAGAAATGGGTTAAGTAAAATTTAATTTTTTGCCAAATTGTGTCAAAATATTATTGATAAGGTACTAATAACAAAAAAACCTGATTGGTTGAGGGTAAAACTTCCCACAGGTAAAGAATATGTAAAGATCCGCGGGATTGTAAGCGATCATAAACTTCATACGATCTGCAATAGTGGAAATTGCCCCAATGTGGCTGAGTGCTGGGGATCAGGTACTGCTACTTTTATGATCTTAGGCAATATATGCACCCGTTCCTGCGGCTTTTGTGCAGTCGCAACCGGAAAGCCCAAATCAATTGATCCTTTTGAACCCGTCAGGGTGGCTAAGTCCATTAAGCTAATGAATGTTAAACACTGCGTTATCACATCAGTCGACAGAGACGACCTCAAGGATGGCGGTTCAACCGTATGGGCAGAAACAGTTAAGGCAATTAGAAGAATAAACCCCGGCATTACAATAGAAACACTTATCCCTGATTTTTACACCAGATGTGGCTCAATTGATAGAGCAGGAACAGATGCAGAAAGAAAAAGAAACAGTGAAAATCTTCAAAGAATTATAGATGTTGCTCCTGAAATAGTCTCACATAACCTCGAAACAGTAAGGCGTTTAACTAAAAAAATAAGAAAACAGGCGAAATACCAGAGGAGTTTAGAGGTGTTAAGATACTTAAAGCTGGGATGTATGAAAACCAAATCTGGAATTATGCTCGGATTTGGTGAAACCGAAAGGGAAATTTATGATACTATGGATGATCTGAGAAATGTTGGTGTAGATATATTTACACTAGGGCAGTATCTTCAGCCAACTCCTCAGCATTTACCCGTGATTGAGTTCATTAAACCCGAACTGTTCGATAAATATAAAGAGATTGGTTTACGAAAAGGATTCAGATTTATTGAGAGTGGTCCCTTGGTGAGATCATCATATCATGCTGAACTACATCTTTAAAGAACATAACATTGTAACGTGATACAATAAAACATCCGAATTCTTAATTTAATCTACCTTTTTCAAATCGATTCTTGCCGTATTCTAATTCTTTGTAGTAAAATGTATTAATTATTCGTTATTTGTGTATGAAAACATTTACTATTTAAAAATAAAATGTTAGTAAATATAAAATATTTCTTTTTTTTGTATTCATAATTATTTCGTAAATTGTGGCGATTTTAAGAATATAGCTTTGCAAGTTTATTAAAAAGAAAAAACACACTATGAAAATTCATAAATTACTATTAGGAACATCAGCCATCGCATTATCACTGGCTATTTTTATTTTTGCCCTATTCTTACAAAACAGGGATACAACTCAGAAGTATGTTCCCAGGGACAAAAGGGAAATAAATAACAATTATCATAAGCCAACCCGTGGTATTGCCGGAGCCCTCAAATATTACGATGAGAGGAGAAAAAATGTAAAAACTGGAAAAATTGAATTAAAAGACATGCTCAAAACCCAACTGGAAGTGGAAGCATTTGCCAGACAAAAAAAATCTTCTTCTGCCCTTGACTTAGTATGGCATGAGATGGGCCCTGATAATGTCGGTGGCAGAACCAGGGCAATATTATTTGACAAAGATACTCCCTCACGAATGTATGCGGGGGGTGTGAGTGGCGGACTGTGGATATCAAATAATGGAGGGATTACATGGTTTAAGAACGGCTCTCAAGTGGATTTATCCGACAATCTTGCAGTCTCATGCATTACCCAGGCAGCTAATGGAGATATTTATTTTGGAACAGGAGAGGGTTTTGCTAATAGCGGTGGCTATGGCGGTGGTTATGGCTGTACTTCATTTATCGGTAAAGGAATTTGGAAATCAACTGATGGGAATACATTTAAAAGACTTAATTCTACTATACCAAAAACAGTTCCAGGTGTGCTTGATACTAATAACATGAACGTTCTTTGGGCTTTTGTAAACGAATTAGCTGTTCATCCTACTAACTCCGATAAAATTTGGGCAGGTATGAATACAGATCTAATGGTTTCAAATGATGGCGGAACAACGTGGGCATGGCAGGGTACTTATTTGACCCCTACTGTAGAGGCCCATGGTAATTGTTCCGATGTCCAGGTGTCGTCTGAAGGCACTATAATTGCAGTTATCGCCAACAAACCGTTTCTCGCATTGCCGGGAGAGTCAATACTTCTAAATATCGAAACTGCTTTCCCTGGTTATAAAGCCGGCAGAATGGAATTTTCATTTTCTCCTTCCGATCCCAACTATGTTTGGTGTTCTTCCGTCAAGGGTAACGGAGCTTTAAATAACATCTATATGTCAAATAATAAAGGACAGACATGGACGATCGTTGTGCCTGGGGGAAACGCGAATTACGACCCGTTTTGGAGGGGGGGAGACCACTCACAAGGCTGGTATGACAATGCAATTGCCGTATATCCCGATGACCCTGAGCATGTGCTCGTAGGCGGCATTGATTTATGGGCATGGTCAGGTAATACAAATATCTGGGATATGATAGCTATTGACGTGTTCCCAGGAAATCCTTATTTTGTTCATGTTGATCATCACACTTTCGCTTTTCATCCCAATTACGGTATTAGCGGAAATAAAACCTTCTTTATAGGTTGTGATGGGGGATTATTTGCATCTTATACCGGAGGACAAACCTACCAGGAAATGAACACAAATTATATTACTACACAATTTTATGGTCTGGGCTTCTCTCGTGATGGAGCTGTGGCTGGCGGAACCCAGGATAACGGCAACCCGTATATTGATGGTACGGGGAATTCACCAAAGTCCGAGGTTTCTAATTTACCCAGCGGTGATGGCGGTTATATGGAGTTTTCCGTGATCAACCCCGAGGCATTTTTCTGGGAGTCGCAAAACGGGTATGCTTACAGATCACCAAATAGAGCAGCAGATGGTGGCAGCACCTTTACCCCTGCAAGTGAGGGAATGTGGGTTACACCTTTTATATTGTGGGAAAGATTTAATGACCTCAGCAGTACCGATTCAATTGAATTTATTGCTGACCAGTCATATTCAGCAGGAAATTCTATTGTCATTGAAAGTAAAAATAACGAATACCCGTTTCTATATGTAACTCCTACCCACCTTGATATTAATGATACAGTAATGGTACAGGATATCATCCAGGCAAAATTCTTTATCGGCTTAGGGAGTGGTACCTGGATGACCAAAGAAGTATTGGATTTCTCAACAGAAAAACTTCAATGGTACAACCTTTCTTCTATTCTTACCTCAGTTGTTTGCATGGCGAATTCCAATGATGCAGATGTATTGTTTGTTGGACAGGGTGGTCAACTTTACAGAATTTCGGGTGTTTTAACAGTTGAACAAACAAATCCTGTCGTTGTACAAATCTTCTCATCCGGTGGTCAGATGATTACAGGCATTGCCGTTGATCCAAATAATGCAAATAATGTTGTGGCAACTTATGGTAACTATGGTAACACTGATCATGTTTACAGGTCAACAAATGCGCTGGGTACTTCACCCACATTTACTTCTATTCAATGCGACCTGCCTCCCATGCCGGTATATGATGTGGTTATTGATAAAAATGATTCTAACAGGATCATTATAGGAACGGAATATGGCATATACGGAACCGATAATGGTTTTACATCAAACCCGGATGGTGTGGTATGGACTGATGAAAATACAGGTATGGCAAGAGTCCCAACATACAGGGTCCGACAGCAGGTACATAAGAACGATTTGTGCACAGGTGTTACAAACTCCGGAATTATTTATATAGGAACACATGGACGGGGAATATTTCAGTGTAAAAATTATGCTGACGCTCCTGCAACAGTTGAATGCGATATTCCAACAGGTATTGATGATAATTTAGCTTCTGCATTTACACCGGATATTAATATATATCCAAATCCTGTCAGCCAGCTAGCGGATAGAACCTGTAATATCTCATTTAAACTGGATGAAATTTCAGATGTTACAATCAAAATATATGATCTGCAGGGAAGAGTGGTTAAATCAATTAAACCCGGCAAGCAAACAGTAGGCATTCACATAATTTCCTTTAATACCGGTACTTTATATGCGGGAACTTATTTCGTCAGCTTAACTGCTGGAACATTTACCGAAGCAGCTAAATTTATAGTGGTGAAATAAAAGGGTATAAGGATATAGAAGTATGTGGGAAATAAAGGTATAAGGAAAAATAAGGTATAAATAAAAAGGGGCTTTTATTTTGAGAGCCCCTTTTCAAATGATTTTAATTGTCCAAATCCTCATACAATATTTCCCCTATACCCTTATACCTCTATACCTCTATACTACAATATTTTTTAAAAACAATACTTATTTTCTTCAGATAACCTATTTGCAATCCTTCGTCTTGCATCTTTGGTATTAACAGGATCCATCTTAGTAAATCTCTTAAGCCCCATGAGCATTATTCTCAGCTCGTCACCTTCAGCCCATGAACATAATGACCGTTTACCGAAAACATTCACTTTATCAGTTGCGTCATTGATATAAACCCTCATCATATCTATCTGTTCCTTGCAATCTTCTTCACCGTTCATATTAACTAATTTTTCTGTTCTTAATATCAATGATTCACAAATGTAAGTTTCAATGATCATATCCGAAATATTCATGATAATTTCCTGCTCAGCAGCCAGTTCCAGCATGAATTTCTGAACTGTTGCTCCTGCTGCCATCAGGCATGCTTTCTTAAGGTTGGATACGATCTTTTTTTCTTTGGTAAATAAAGCGTCATCTTCTTCTTCACCAAAACCGGAAACTGACATTAGTTCACCCTGAATTGCTTTTGCTGAGGTCATCAGGTCTATTTGTCCTTTCATTGCACGTTTCATCAACATATCAAATGTGAGGAGCCGGTTAATTTCGCTGGTTCCTTCAAAAATCCTGTTGATCCTGGAATCGCGGTAAGCCCTGTCCATAGGATATTCTGCAGAATATCCATATCCGCCAAGAATCTGAACACCTTCGTCAACAACAAAGTCGAGCATTTCTGATCCAAACACCTTCATTATAGCACATTCTATGGCATATTCTTCAGCAGCTTCCAAAAGTGCTTCTGCATAATGTTTATTTTCCCCTAAATGAATTTTTATAGCTTCATTAATATTATAGCTTACGCGATAAAGAGCTGATTCACATGCATATATCTGAATGGCTTGTTCAGCCAGCTTATGCTGAATTGCTCCGAACCTTGCAATCGGTTGCTTAAATTGCACTCTTTCATTAGCGTATTGAATAGCGGCTGTACTAACGTGTTTGGCTGCACCATTTACAGCACCCGCCAGTTTTACCCTGCCAATATTTAAAATGTTAAAGGCAATTTTATGTCCCTTGCCTATTTCCCCAAGTACGTTTTCAGCTGGGACCTTACAGTCAGATAAAAATACTTGCCTTGTGGAAGACCCCTTTATTCCCATTTTATGCTCTTCCTCACCCATGGATAAGCCGGGGGAGTCTTTGTCAATAATAAAACCGGTGAATTTATCGCCATCAATTTGTGCAAAAACGATAAAAACATCAGCAAAACCAGCATTGGTGATAAACATTTTATCCCCATTCAGTATATAGTGTTTGCCATCATCGGAAAGAATAGCTTTGGTCTTAGCAGATAAAGCATCGGAACCCGATCCTGCCTCAGTCAAGCAATAGCATGGCATCAATTCACCTGACGCAAATTTGGGAAGGTACTTTTCTTTTTGCTCTTTGGTTCCAAAATATAAGACTGGCAATGAGCCAATGCCGGTGTGTACTGCCAATGCAACTGCAAATGAATGACCGCTGCCAATGGCTTCGGTTAATATCATATTGGTAATGAAATCTTTACCAAAGCCACCGTACTCTTCAGGAATAGCTGTTCCTAATAATCCCTGTTCACCGGCTTTTTTTACTAAACTGCACAGTAATCCCTCCTCCTGAGAATCTATTCTGTCTAATATAGGGTGAATTTCGGCTTTGAGAAAATCATTTGCCATGTCATATATCATCTTCTGCTCCTCATCAATCTCTTCGGGGATGAAGATGTCACCGGCTGCTGTCTCTTTAATAAGAAATTCTCCGCCTTTCAATGTGATTTTTTCTTTTGTTTCCATGAGTTTTGATTTTTGAATTTTTAATTATAATTAATTGTATCGGAATTTTAATGTTTATTCAATCTGCTATGAACACCCTCAAAATATGACTCGCTGTATTCATGGCTCAAAAAGTTCCTGTCTTCCCATATTTGTGTTAAGTCCATGTATTGATCTCCATTTATATATTCTTTGTTATAAAACCTGCTCATTGCCGGATTGGCTGACTTCACTTTAATATTTTCCTTGAATTCCAAAAATCTTTTAATGGTTTTCCACATCAATATCAGAATGCTTCCAGCTTTTTCCATTCGCACGTGAACCATACAGGAAAACAGCGTATTTATCCTTATCAATATGATTGAGAACGATCTCTTTTGTAAAATCCAGGTATTTTTGTTGGTTGTTGGTCATGTAATTATTAATAACGTTTTGCTATAAATACTGGCAGGCGTTAGAAAAATAATTTTTCAGCTTACACTACACGTGCTTAGAAAACAGAATGGTGAATTTAAACAAATTGCCTGCTTGGATTTATAGCGTGTTAGCGGGCGTTTTTATTTGTTTTTCAATCAGTTATAACTTTGTAAGTTCTCTAAAAGTTTCTCTGCTTCAAGTCTTTTAATAGTCAAAAATTTCTTATTCAATTTGTTTTTTTGTCAACTGTCAACTTGTCAATTAGCACCAACAAAATTGTCGTTAACATGTCCGCCAGCTGGCGGATGAAATTTTAAGAGCCTAATTCAACAACTCAAATATTCCCGCAGCACCCTGTCCGGTTCCTATGCACATTGAAACCATTCCGTATTTTTGTTTTCTTCTTTTCATTTCATTAAGCAACTGAACCGTAAGCTTTGCTCCTGTACAGCCGAGGGGATGTCCGAGGGCGACAGCGCCTCCATTAACATTTATAATATCCTGATTTAGCCCCAGTTCTCTTATTACTGCTAATGATTGACAAGCAAATGCTTCATTCAACTCAATGAGTTCAATATCTTCGGGTTTGAAACCCGCTTTTTTCAGGGCTTTGGGTATAGCTTCAACCGGACCAATTCCCATGATCTTAGGGTTTACTCCTGCTACTGCATAAGTTACAAGTCGTGCTATTGGTTTTAGTTTCAATTCATTTACCATTTTCTCAGACATCACAACTACAAATGCAGCTCCATCGGACATTTGAGATGCATTCCCTGCTGTAACCGATCCCTTTTCAGCAAAAACCGGCTTTAATTTGGCTAATCCTTCAATGCTTGTATCTTTTCTTGGTCCTTCATCAGTGTCAGCCACGTATTCCCTGGTCTGTTTCTTTTGGTTTTCTCCAAGGTAGTTTTCTTTAATGGTAATTGGCACGATCTCCTCTTTGAACTTACCATCCTCAAAGGCTTTGATAGCTTTCATGTGGGAATTATAGGCAAACTCATCCTGATCTTCACGGTTTATTTCATACTTTTTGGCAAGAGCTTCGGCAGTTAATCCCATACCCCAATACCATCCGGGATTATTTTTGGCAACATCAGAATTGGGGACTATACGCCATCCCCCCATTGGTATTGCTGACATGCTTTCAGCACCACCGGCTATAATACATTCTGCCAGACCTGAATGGATCTTTGATGAGGCAATGGCAATTGACTCAAGACCTGATGCGCAATAGCGGTTTACTGTCATGCCCGGTACTTTTTCAGTATCCAGGCTCATCAGTGAGATCAACCTTCCAATGTTAAGCCCTTGTTCTGCCTCTGGCATGGCATTCCCGACAATTACATCATCTATCCTTTCCTTATCGAGTTCAGGAAGTGACTTCATCAGGTGTTTTATCACATTAGCGCTGATATCATCAGGCCGGGTGAAACGGAATTGCCCCCTTGGGGCTTTTCCAATTGCTGAACGGTTTGCAGCTACGATATATGCATCCATAATATTTTAAATTTATGATTTTAGATTTATGATTTCAGATTTACGATCCGATAGCTATCGGATTTGGATTAACGATATAGAATTCGTCATTCGTCATTTTTCTTAGTTTCTTAATATTTTCCCTTTATTAATAAGACTCTCCAACCTTTCGAGTGTTTTTTTCTCGGTACAAAGAGACAGAAAAGCTTCCCTCTCCAGATCCAGAAGGTATTGTTCGGAAACTTCAGTAGGAGCGGAGAGGTCGCCACCGCACAAGACCCATCCGAGTTTTTCGGAGATCTTTTTGTCATGCTCCGAAATATAATTACCTGCCATCATCGAATCACTTCCTACATAAACGATCCCCAATCCCTGCTTGCCCAATACCCTTATATCTTTTCTACGTATTGGTTTGGTATAGCCGGCTTCTGACAGTAGAATTGCGCTTTCTTTTGCTTCGGCTATCTGCCTGCTTCTGTTGATAGTGATCTTGTCGCGTCCTCTTATGAGATGACCCAGCTCAAATGCCTCTTCTGCCGAAGTTGATACTTTCGCCTGTCCGATGGTCATGAAAGTGTTTATTAACGCATTTGTTTCAACATCACCTTGTTTCAGACTATCAGAAAACCTCACTGCAAATTCTTTCGTTCCCCCACCAGCAGGGATGAGACCAACACCGAATTCAACCAATCCCATGTATGTTTCAGCGTGGGCTTGAACTTTGTCTGCATGCAGGCAAAGTTCGCATCCACCTCCTAAAGCTAAATTGTGAGGAGCAACAATAACCGGTATTGAAGAATATCGAACGCGCATCATAGTATTCTGAAACGATCTTATCGCCATTTCGAGCTCATCGTATTCCTGCTCTACCGCGAACATAAAGATCATTGCCACATTAGCGCCAGCTGAAAAATGTTCACCTTCATTAGCTATAACTATTCCCCTGAAGTCCTTTTCGGCAGTATCAATTGCCTTGTTAATTCCCTCAAGGATCTCACCTCCTATGGTGTTCATCTTTGAATGGAACTCAAGGTTAATAATTCCATCACCTATATCAGTAATTGTAGTGCCGGAATTTTTCCAGATAGTTTTATTACTTCGTATGTTGTCGAGTATAATAAAATCTTCAATCCCGGGAATGTTCTTATATGATTTGCTTTTAATATCATAGAACTGCCTGCATCCGTTATCCAATTTATAGAAAGATTTGGCATCACCCTCAAGCATGTCATAAATCCACTTTGCTGGTTTATTGCCTGCTTCTTCCATGGCTTTTACAGTATTTTTTAAGTCCACTGTGTCCCATGCTTCAAACGGTCCGAGTTCCCATCCGAAGCCAGTTTTTAGGGCATCATCAATTTTGTATATCTCATCGGAAATTTCAGTAATGCGATTAGAAACATACTGAAACAAACCGTAAAAAGATGACCTGTAAAATTCCCCGGCTTTATCTTTTCCTTGCATGAGCATCCCCATCCTTTTTCTCAGGTCATCAACCGGTTTGGTCATCTCTAGGGTAGGAAAGCGCACCTTTTGTTTTGGTATATATTCCAATGTCTTCAGGTCTAAGGATAGTATCTGGCTCTTACCCTTATCATCCTTGATCTTTTTGTAAAACCCCTGTTTTGATTTAGCTCCCAGCCAGCCCTTTTCAACCATTTTGGAAATATACCCAGGCATTTCAAATAAGTGATGTTCTTCATCTTCAGGACAATTTTCTTTCAGACCGTCAGCTACATGGACCAAAGTGTCTAATCCGACCAGGTCACAGGTTCTGAAAGTAGCTGATTTAGGCCTTCCCAAGACGGGCCCTGTTAATTTATCCACTTCATCAACATTTAATCCCATTTCATCAATCTTGTGGAATAAAGCCATTATACTATATACACCAATCCTGTTAGCAATGAAAGCGGGCGTATCTTTGCAGAGCACAGGGGTCTTTCCAAGATATAAGTCGCCATAGTGCATCAGAAAATCAATAACCGTTTGATCGGTTTTAGGAGATGGGATGATTTCCATAAGTTTCAGGTATCTTGGAGGATTAAAAAAATGTGTTCCGCAGAAATGTTTTTGGAAATCCTCACTCCTGCCTTCGAGCATTGTATGAATGGGTATACCTGATGTATTGGTTGTTATCAATGTTCCGGGTTTCCTGTACTTTTCTACATTTTCAAAGACTATCTTTTTGATGTCTAACCGTTCGATTACAACTTCAATAATCCAGTCGCAATCTGCAATACCTTTCATATTATCTTCAAAGTTGCCCGTAGTTATCCTGCAGGCAAACTTCTTGCTGTAAATAGGAGATGGATTGGATTTTAAGGCAAATTGAAGAGAATCGTTGACAATCCTGTTGCGGACTGCCTTATCTTCAAGGGTTTTGCCTGTTGCTTTTTCTTTTTCATTCAATTCTTTAGGTACGATATCCAGCAGTAATACTTCAACCCCTATGTTCGCAAAATGACATGCGATAGCGGAGCCCATTACTCCTGAACCAAGAATCGCTACTTTATTTATTTTTCGTTTCATAATTATTTTTTTTTGTATATAAATTTTTATGTTTTAAGTAAAATTGATTTCAAAATTTATGTATTTTCTAAAATTCCATTAAGTTGGTTTATAATCTTAAAAAAGTCTTTCAGCTTGTTTTCCGGAATTTTTTTCCGCACTGCTAAATTAAATTTAATTACTGTTTCTTTTGAAATTTCTCTTTTCTCTTTTCCTAACTCGGTCAAAAAAATACGAACCGTTCTTCTATCTTCCTTGCCGGATTCACGGTATATCAATCCTTTCTCTTCCATGGATTTAAGCATACGGGTAAGACTTCTCGGCTCCATCCCCATTTTGGGTCCCAGTTTGGTTGAAGGAGTTCCTTCTTCCAAATCAATATTTAGTAATGTATAGCCAACAGACATGGTTGAATCATATTTTGCAGCTTTACTGTTGTAATAACGTGCAATCCTGTGCCATGCCCAGCGAATATTGAAATCTATGGTTTCTTCGGGTTTCATACTTGTAAAATCCAGTGCAAATATAAATAAAAATGTTATGCGTGCATAATATTTTAAAAAAATTTATTATTGTTAAATTTTTTTAATTTTGGTAAAAAATAAATAGTGATAATTAGTAAAAATTCGTGTAATTAGTGGCATCCGCCAGACTGGCGGATTAATAAATTTGCGAAGCTATCTTCTTTGTCTTGGAATTTCAAAAGTTGTTTCTTAATAAAATTACTTTTAAATATTTTCGCAAATGAACTCAAAAAAGTTTCCTATGAAAATAATCGTACTCGGTGCAGGAATGGTTGGTAAAGCAATTGCAATAGATCTTAGCAAAAACTTTAATGTCACTTCCGCAGATAATAATAAGGAATCATTGAAATTGCTGCATCAAAATTACCTGATAAAAACAAAACAATTTGACATATCAAATAAGCGGCTTTTAGGTGAAGCGCTGAAAGAATTCGACCTTGCGGTTTGTGCAGTACCCGGATTTATGGGTTTTGAGACCTTAAAAACAATTATCGAAGCTAAAAAAAATGTGGTTGATATATCATTCTTCCCGGAGAACGCATTAGAATTAAATACCCTTGCAAAGAGGAATGGTATTACAGCAATTGTTGATTGTGGTGTAGCACCCGGGATGGACAACATCATACTCGGTTATTATGACACAAAAATGAAGGTTGATTTTTTCGAGTGCCTGGTAGGCGGATTGCCCAAGGTCCACAAGTTTCCGTACGAATACAAAGCCCCCTTCTCCCCTATTGATGTAATTGAAGAATACACCCGTCCTGCAAGATACGTAGAGGATGGATGTATAGTAACAAAACCAGCCCTTACCGATATCGAAACGGTTGAATTTAAAGAAGCAGGGATGCTGGAATCATTCAATACCGATGGTTTAAGGACACTGCTATATACCATGAGGCACATTCCTGATATGAAAGAAAAAACCCTGAGACATCCGGGTCACATCGAATTTATAAAGGCATTGAAAGGCAGCGGATTTTTCGATAAGGAAAAAATTAATGTTGGCAACACGGAGATCAGCCCGCTTGAATTTTCTTCAAAAGTATTGATCTCGCAGTGGAAATTCGAGCACGGAGAAGAAGAATTTACTGTGATGAGAGTAACCATAAGGGGAAAAGATAAGGATCAAAGAAAGGAAATTATCTATACCCTTTACGATGAATACGACCAGGTCACTGAAATGTCATCCATGGCAAGGACAACGGGTTATACCTGCACTGCGGCAGTAAATTTATTATCAGAGGGGTTGTTTAAAAAAAAAGGCGTATTCCCTCCTGAACTCATCGGCAGGCACCCTGGATGTTTTAAGTTTTTTCTTGATTATTTAAAAGAAAGGAATGTGGTTTACTGCAAGAAAGAAAAATTTCTTAAATAATTAATGCTTGTCTATTATATCACATCAACAATTTTTTCTTCCTGAGTTATTCTGGTCAACTGATTTTTTTGCAATAATTCACGGGCGAGGTTGAGATAATTGACAGCTCCGCGGCAGCCTGCATCGTGCATGATTATGGTTTGTCCGAAACTCGGGGCTTCTCCCAGGCGGGTGTTCCTTTGAATGATAGTATTAAAGACCATTTGCTGAAAATGGGTTTTAACTTCTTCCACAATCTGGTTGGATAATCTCAGCCGTATATCATACATAGTTAATAAGAAGCCCTCAATTTCCAATGCGGGATTTAATTTTGTTTGTATGATCCTGATAGTATTAAGTAATTTACCCAATCCTTCTAAAGCAAAATATTCACATTGTACGGGTATTATCACAGAATCGGCAGCAGTCAAAGCATTAATGGTTATCAGTCCCAAAGAGGGTGAACAGTCAATTATCACAAACTCATAATTATCTGCAATCTTATCCAATGCCATTTTCATCATCCTTTCGCGGTTTGGGAGATTTATCATTTCAATTTCCGCGCCTACCAGATCAATATGTGCCGGGATAAGATCGAGATTAGGGGTATGGGTATTTAAAATAATATCCTTTGGTTCAGTTTCATATATTATACATTCATAAATACTGGTTTTAATATTCTTATGATTAAAACCCAAACCGGATGTTGCATTTGCCTGTGGGTCAGCATCGACCAACAGCGTTTTGTGTTCCAATACGGCTAAACTGGCAGCAAGATTTATGGCTGTAGTGGTTTTCCCAACTCCTCCTTTTTGATTGGCTATGGCTATTATTTTGCTCATTAATTTACGAAATTATGTTATAAATTTTTCAGATGTCAATACTATCTCCAATCTCCATGAGAGTTAACTCTTTGCCGGCATTTGAGAATTTTTCCTTTGCTGCATTCTTGTCAATTACAATAAAGCCAAAGGTATCGTAATGCATTCCTATTATCTTATTGCACTTAATGAAATCAGCAGCTATCACGGCATCGTTAATTCCCATGGTAAAGTTATCGCCAATAGGCAAGAAGGCGAAATCTATCTTTTCATAATCGCCTATCAGTTTCATATCGTAAGTGAGAGCAGTGTCTCCAGCGTGATAGAAGCTGCCTTTGGATGACTTGACGACAAACCCAACCGGGTTTCCGCCATAGGTGCCATCAGGAAGAACGCTGGAGTGAATAGCATTTACTATTTTAACTCTTCCGAAATCGAATTTCCATTCACCACCATGATTCATGGGCTGTCCTTTCACAATACCCTGGCTGCCAAACCAAGTTACGATCTCGTAGTTAGATATAATTGTTGCACCTGTTCTTTTAGCTATGCTTACTGCATCGGCCAGGTGGTCTTCATGACCGTGAGATATTAAGATATAGTCAGCTTTGATAGCGTTTATATCAATATTTTTCGCTATTTCGTTGGGCGAGATGAAAGGATCAAAAAGCAAATGCTTCCCATTAACCTCTACGCTTAAACATGCATGTCCGTAATATGTTATTTTCATTTTTTAGATTTAAAAATGAATAATTGTATTAATTAATAATATCTAAATTTCAATGTTTAATAAAATTACTGTGTTATGTTCTAAAAATTACACTAAATAACAAACTACGAAATTATGACATATGCAATCATTTTCCTATAATGTTACAGATAAACTTTTAAACAATTTTCTGTTAAATTAACCTGAAAAATTCATGGGATATAAGAATAAGGTAAATTTATACCATATTTTCATAATGCACTTTATGGAATTAAAAAACCCCGTTCTTCTATGCATATTCGAAGGAACGGGGCTTTTTGCCTATTAGATAAAACCTATTCGTTTTCTGTCTTTATAGTTTACTCCTTGGCTAAAGCTTCTGAGGATAGCTCTTTCTCTTCTTTTTCTTCAGGAGATTCCACTGTTGCTTCGGGTATTACTTGCTGTTGTGCTTCTTCTTTTATTTCTGAAACTTCACCCAAATCCTCAAAACTCACATCAGTAAATTCATTGGTTTCGGCAGCTTTCGCGGTTTCTTCAAATTTTTCCTCAACTGGCTTTTCTTCAGTTTTCCCTTCAGTTTCATTGGCAGCAACACTAACGGGTTCTCCCTTTTGTGGACTGGTAATCTTTTCTTCACCTTCAGAAATGCCTCTTATGGGTATTTCACCCTTTTCCCTTATTATGAAATCCATCACTTCGTTTAATCTGTTTGAAAATTTCTCAAAATCTTCCTTATACAAAAATATCCTGTGCTTTTCATAATGAAAAGTACCGTCATCATTATAACGCCTCGTACTTTCTGTAATTGTGAGATAGTAGTCATCAGCTCTTGTTGTTTTTACGTCAAAGAAATACGTTCTCTTTCCTGCCCTGACGTACCTAGAGAAGACATCATCTCTTTCGTTTCTTCCGGTTGCTTCCTTGGTTTCCATCGTTTAATAAATTTAGCCTGCCTCTATACCCTATCGCATAAATCGACAGACGAGTTAATAATTCCGTTTAATTAATACTTCTTCGGCACAAAACTATGAAATTTAGTAAAAAGGAGCAAATAATTATTTATGATTTGATGCTTGAATTTTGAAATTAAAAATGGTCTTAATAAGATTCCTCCTCTAATAGTTGTTTCTGGTACATCTGGTAATAGACACCTTCCTGTGCAAATAATGAATCGTGATCACCCCGTTCGATAATTTGTCCGGTATCCAGGACAATAATTTGGTTTGAATTCATAACAGATGAAACCCTATGACTTATTATTATAGTAGTTGTACCTGTCATGATTTTAACGAGGTTTGATAATATCTCTTGCTCGGTTTCAGTATCAACAGCAGACATGCAATCGTCAAGAACGAGTATTTTGGGGTTTTTTATTATTGCCCTTGCAATTGAAACCCTTTGTTTTTGTCCTCCTGATAATGTGATGCCCCTTTCGCCCACATATGTATTGAAGCGCTTTGGAAATTTAATTATGTCGTCATATATAACGGCATCCTTAGCTACCTGTTCTATTAGCTTAGCGCCGGATTTTTTTTGCTTAATATCACTTTCACGGTAAACCTCTTCATTCCCCATCCTTTGCTGAAATATCCTGGTAAGCTGGCCATCGTCACTTACATTAAGCCCAAATGCAATATTATTGGCAATTGTATCCGAAAATAAAAATACATCCTGCGGAACATATCCTATACTATTTCTTAAAAAATCTAATTCGATTGTATTTACGTTTTTATTATTAATTAATACTTCCCCACCTGATACATCATATAACCTTGTAATTAAATGAGCAATAGTTGATTTACCCGATCCGGTTCTACCCAATATAGCAATAGAACTCCCTGGGTTTACCTTAAACGTAATATTATCAAGGGCTTTTATTCCTGAATCGGGGTAGATAAAACTCACATTAAGAAATTCAACTGCCCCTTCAATATTCGTCATTCCTCCACCACCCTTCTTCCTTTGTCCCTCGCCCCCTCCCGACAAGCTTGTATGGACAGGTGTCTCTTTTAATAATGGAGATAAAATATCCGGCTTTTCGTTTAAAAATTCATTGATCCTTTCCTGTGAAGCGGCAGCCCTTTGTACAAGAGAAGTCACCCATCCCAAAGAAGCAACAGGCCATGTTAGCATATTCACATATATTACGAACTCGGCAATATTACCTGTTGAGATATTACCGGCAATTGCCTCCACGCCACCGATATAAACTGTTAACAATGTGCTTAAGCCAATGAGCAGGATCATGAACGGGTGAAACAGTGCGTTTACCCTGACCAATTCAAGCGATTTGATTTTGTAATTATCACACTCCCTTTCAAATTCCTTTACTGATGACTCCACCCTTGTATATGCCTTTAAAACCCTTATACCCGAAAATGCTTCCTGTGAATGGGTTGAAAGTTTTGAAAGCTGCCGCTGAACAGCTTCGCTTTTTTTGTTTATAATACTGCTAACATAGTAGATGGTAAACGAAAGAACCGGCAGAGGCAGAAGCACGTAAAGTGTAAGCTTGGGGTTAACACTTATCATAATACTTATAACAAGAATAAAAAGAATTACTGTGTAGATACTGTACATTACAGCCGGGCCCAAATACATCCTCACGCGTGTAACATCCTCACTGATCCTGTTCATCAGGTCGCCTGTGTTATTTATCTTATAAAAAGACATGCTCAATTTCTGGTATTGTGAATAAATTTCATTTTTCAGGTCATATTCGATAAATCTCGACATCACAATGATAGTTTGGCGCATCAAGAATGTGAATAATGCTTTCATCATGGCTAATACCAGGATAGCTGCGCCAAAAAAAATGAGCTTTTGAGTGAGGGTCATATCTTGCATAAGCCCGGTTAGAAAGAATTCTTTTGCACCAAATCCTTTTCCCGGCATCATTTCAAAATGCTTTGCCACTTCATCAAAAGCTTCACGAATTATCTGGGCAGGGTAAATAGCAAAAATGTTGGAGATGGTCACGAAAATAATCCCCAGCAGGAACCTGTAGCGGTATTTATAGAAATATTTGTTTAGATGCTGTAGGTGTTTCATTTGTTGCTGGATGCTGGTTAATGCAATTTTTTAATTAACAAAGAACAAAGATGAGGATAATATTACAAATAAGCTCTTTGAATTATTGTATGGTTTTCAGTTTAAAAAAGCTTTTCTTTGAAAAAAATAATACCTTAGCCCCGCTAAACCGTTCTTACTATTTATGCTTAACAGAAGGCACCTTCGTATAAAAGTATTACAGGCATTGTATGCCTTCTTTCGGTCAAATAATACTGACACGAAAAAGTGTGAAAATGAATTGCTTTTAAGCTTTGATAAAGTACATGATCTGTACATCTATTTTCTTTTATTATTAACTGAGATATTTGACTTTGCCCGTCAATACATAGAACAGAGAAAACAAAAACACCTCGCCTCAGAAGAAGACCTGGCTCCCAATACAAAATTTATTGATAACCGGTTTATAAAGCAACTTGCAACAAACAGAGAGCTGGCAAAATTTGTTGCTGAAAAAAAATTAAACTGGTCAGATGAAAGAGACCTGGTAAAAAAGATCTTTTTAAAAATAAAAAACAGCGATGAATATACCAGTTACATAGAATCTACTGATGATTCATACATAAGCGATAAGGATTTTATCATCAATATCTTTAAAAAACATATTTCCGACTTTCCCCTACTACGTCAATATTTAGAAGAAAAAAACATATATTGGGTTACTGATATAAAGCCGGTAAATAAAATGATAATCAAAATGATAAAATCTTTCACCCAGCATATCTACAAAATCCTTTCACCTCTTTTCAGCCAATTTCAAGACTCCGAAGAGGGACGCAAATTTATACTCACCTTATTCAGAAAAACCATTCTCAACGAAAAAAAATATGAAGAGCTTATTGGAGGGAAAGCCAGGAATTGGGAAGCAGAAAGAATCGCTGTAGTGGACATCCTGTTAATGAAAATGGCAATTTGCGAGATATTGGAATTTCCAACTATACCGGTTAAGGTTACCTTAAATGAATATATAGAAATTTCCAAACATTACAGCACCCCCAAAAGTAATATCTTTATAAACGGCATATTGGATAAGTTAATTGCTGATTTCAGGAAGGAGAAAAAAATTAAGAAAACAGGAAGGGGACTTTTAGATTGAAAATTTGCAAATTTGCACTTTCATACATTAAATTTTACTTTTGCATGAATTAATGATATAACATTTTTTCTAATAATGGTACAGTTTAAATCTTCTGAATTTACAATTATTCAATCTATCTGTTTTTATCTGCAATTTGTAATCATAACAATCCTGTTTTCGGTCACTGTATTTTCATGTAATCAGAAAACAGAGCAGAAAAATGATGGAGGTATTTCAACAGAAATTGTCAACAATCCAATTTCGGCTTCCGGGACTGAAAAAAATAAAGCTAAACCTGAAATAAAATTTGAAAACGAGATTTATGATTTCGGAAAGATAATCCAGGGCGAAAAAGTTACATACTCATACATGTTTAATAATACTGGCGATGCTGATCTTATAATTTCCGCTGTTAGTGCAAGCTGCGGGTGTGCTGTCCCTACATGGCCTAAAAACCCCATTGCTCCTGGCAGTGAAGGGTATATAAATATTATCTTTAACAGTGCCGGGAAAAAAGGATGGCAATCCAAAGATATAACTGTTGTAACAAACGCAATACCCAATACAAGAGTGCTTAATATTATCGGAGAAGTAATGATACCTGAAGCAAATGATGGAAAATAGGAATTGACGGATTATTCCTTTGTGAATATAAAATCATTTATTAAAGAGATTGATTATTTTGGCAAAATGCTCAATAATTACATCAAATCCATCGTCAAAAAATCAATGACCAGTGACTAATGACCAAGTCTTACTAATCAACAAATATTTCAAATTTCTATTAAATAAATAACGAAATGAATTTATTGTATTTCATATTAATGACCCCCCAAGGGGGAGAGTCAAACCCAATGGGCACTTTTATGATGCTGGGTGCTATAGTACTCATATTTTATTTTTTCATGATAAGACCCCAGATGAAGAAAAGCAAAGCCCAGAAAAAATTTAAAGAGCATTTAAAAAAGGGTGATAAGATCATTACGATCGGAGGTATTCACGGTAAAATTGCTGAAATGAAGGAAACAACATTGATCATTGATGTTGAGGGTGGAAACCGGCTAAAGATCGAAAAATCTGCTGTTTCCATGGAATCATCTGACCAGTTGAAGAAATAGCATATTCGAGTATTGGAAAATTAGTGTATGTAATGCTAACATACTAATTTATACTAATAATACGAATAACAATATATTAGTTGGCAATGAACATTAACATCAATAGTACTCCAACTGACGGATCAATAATTGATTACATTTTTTCTATTTTCTATTACCAATTTCTATTTTCAAAACATAAATCACTAAATGTTTAAAGTTGGTGTCACAGGAGGAATAGGAAGCGGAAAGACTATTGTATGCGGTGTGTTTGAACAATTAGATGTTCCTGTCTATTCGGCAGATTCAGCAGCTAAAAACCTGATTACAAGTGATAAAAATGTCACGATAAAAATTAAAAAACTCTTCGGCTCAAAAATTTACTCAAAAAACGGTGATTTATATACAAGAAAGCTAGCAGAGATTGTTTTTAATGATAAAAAATCCCTCCAAAAGCTTAATTCAATAATACATCCCGCAGTAAAATTGCATTTTTCAGACTGGCTTAAGGATAATACACAATCATCCTACATTATTAAAGAAGCTGCCATATTATTTGAAAGTGATTCTTATAAAGACCTCGATGCCGTGATAATCGTTGTAGCCCCGATAGAACTAAAGATAAAAAGAGTTATGGAAAGAGATGGAGTGAGCAGGGAGGCGGTTATGCAAAGAATGAAAAACCAAATGAGTGATCAGCAAAAGATAAGCATATCCGATTATGTTATCTATAATGATGGCACACGGTTATTGTTACCTCAGATTCTTGAAATTCATGATGATTTGTTGCAAAAATCCAATATATAAGAACATTACTTCGCAAATTAAACAAAACCTGTATTTATTACGCGAATCGCGAATTCAACGCAAATTAGACGAATATTCGCTTTATTCGTATTTTATTCGCGATTAGCGTAAAAAGCTGCAAACATTGAAATTCCAATACGTATAAATAATGAAAATCCTATCCGCAAACCAAATACGCGAAACTGACGCATATACCATAAAAAATGAGCCCATAAAGTCAATAAATCTGATGGAGAGGGCGGCAACACAATGTTATGAATGGCTGATAGATCGTTTCGATATGAGTGTGGATTTTAAGATATTTTGCGGTACTGGAAACAATGGTGGTGATGGCTTGGTTGTAGCAAGAATGCTATCTAATAAAGGTTATAAAGTTGAAGTTTTTATCGTAAGATATTCACAAAAGTGTTCTGATGATTTTAATATTAATGAAAAGCGATTGTTAAAACTTAAAAATGTCCCTATCAATGATATAACACCTGAAAACACAAACCGTGTTAAAGATGCGATCAATTGTGTTTCAACAAGCAATAAATTAATAATTATTGATGCGATATTTGGTTCGGGATTAAGCCGTCCTGTAGAGGGATTCGTTGCAGATGTTATTTGTCATATTTATAAAAGTGATGCCGGGGTAGTAGCAATAGATATCCCTTCGGGATTGTTTGCTGAAGACAACTCAAATAACATCAGGAAAAATATAGTTAAGGCCGACCATACCCTTTCTCTTGAACTGCCAAAACTTGCTTTTATGTTTCCTGAAAATGAAGATTATGTTGGTGAATGGCATGTTTTACCCATTGGCTTGAACAAGCAATTCATCTCTGAACTTCCTTCACAGAACTATTATATTACTAAAGACATTGCCAAATCCCTAATAAAGCCGAGGGCAAAATTTTCACATAAGGGTAATTACGGGCATGCCCTGTTGGTTTCAGGCAGCTATGGAATGATAGGGGCCGCGGTTTTGGCTTCAAAGGCATGTTTAAGGGCAGGAGCCGGCTTACTGACAACACATATTCCAAAATGCGGATACGAGATCATGCAGGCAGCAGCGCCCGAAGCCATGGTTGATATTGATTCATCAGAACATGTTATTTCTGGCAATATTGAGATTTCCAAATATAACGCAATTGGAATAGGACCGGGGATCGGAAAGGATGAAAAAACACAAACAGCAATAAAGCTGATCATTCAGAATTCCTCATTACCCCTTGTTATTGATGCTGACGCTATTAACATCATTGCTGAAAACAAAACATGGATACCTTTCGTACCAAAAGGCAGTATCTTCACCCCTCATCCAAAAGAATTTGAACGATTAGCCGGTAAAACATCCAACAATTATGAACGGTTCTTATTACAAACACAATTTGCCAAAAAATACCAGGTTTATGTGTTGTTGAAAGTAGCTCATACAGCAATTGCATGTCCTGACGGAAATTGTTATTTTAATTCAACTGGCAATCCGGGAATGGCAACAGGCGGAAGCGGTGATGTTTTAACCGGTATGATCCTGGGTTTATTAGCCCAGGGCTATTCTCCAAAAGAAGCTTCCATATTAGGAGTATATTTACATGGATCGGCAGGTGATGAATATGCCTTTGACTATAGCCATGAAAAATTAATCGCCTCGGATATTATTGATCGGCTTGGGGATGCTTTTGGAGCGATATATGAGTCAGATTAACTCAACCTCAATACTGTTCATATTCATCATACTCACCAGTAATATCTTCATCCAAAGGGTCTTCTTCATCAAAAGAATAGGGGTCTTTCAATGCTTCTAAGATGGCATCCTCTTCATCTTTTGTGGTTATATTTTTTGAATATTGATCAGGCGCTTTTCCAACACTTTTAACACATACAGGATAATCAATCTCTACTTTTTGAGATGCTATTTTAATTAATTCTATGTAAAAAGTCCATCCATTCAAAAAGTCAAATACATATAACACCTTCTGATTGACTTTTTTGATCAGAGCAGATAATTTAGTTTGGTTCATCACCAATATCTCCTCCTTATCAGCATCTTCCTCTTCATTCATGTTATAAAGTGTGACCTCTTCACCTTTATTCCAATCCTTATCAGATAAATAAAATGAAGCCATCTGTGAACCATCAAAACCAAATGCTTTTTGAATTGCAATGTGAAAATCTTTAAAAGTCTGATTTGCTGTTACTTCAATATCTCTAAAGATTTCATTATCATCTTCAATAACAACTCTAAACCTGTATACTTTCATGCTATTTATTATTTATATACTATTGGAATTTAATTATTGTTATTATTCATTTTTATTTTTTAGTCAATCCGATAGCTATTCGGATTACAAAGTTAAGTTCTTATTTAGTCATAAGCCCAAGTTCTTTTCCTTTTCTGATCATAAATTGATAAGCCTCATCATAATCATTTTTTATTTCACCATCGAGTATAGCATCTTTGATTGCATTTTTGATAACTCCAATTTCCCTGCCCGGTTTCAGGTCAAATGTACTCATTATTATTTTGCCGGAAATAGGGGGCTGCCAATTTCTTATTTTATCTTTTTCTTCTACTTCCTTAAGTCTATTGCGAACTAGCTCAAAATTACCCAGATAGCGTTTTACCTTATACTCATTTTTAGAAGTAATATCAGCTTCGCAAAGCATCATTAGGTCATCAATATCATCTCCTGCATCAAAGAGAAGGCGTCTCACACCTGAATCGGTCACTTCACTACCTGCTAATACAATGGGTCGCAGGTGCAATAATACTAATTTTTGAACATATCTCATCTTGTCATTTGAGGGGAGTTTGAACTTTCGAAATATATGTGGAACCATTTTAGCGCCTTTAAAATCATGTCCATGAAATGTCCAGCCGGCTTTCTTATCAAACCGTTTGGTAACTGGTTTTGCAATATCATGTAGTACTGCCGCCCATTTTAACCACAGGTTATCTGTTTTACCTGAAAGATTATCAAGCACCTGTAGAGTATGATAAAAATTATCTTTATGTGCTTTGCTGTCAATCACCTCAACCTCCTGCAATACTGCCATTTGGGGAAATATCAGGGATAATAAACCGGTATTGAATAGTATTTTAAAGCCAATAGAGGGTACAGGTGATGAAATGATCTTATTTAACTCGTCAGTTATGCGTTCCATGGAAACGATCTTGATCCTATCCCTGTTTCTTGAAATTGCATCAAGACAATTCTTATCAATAGCAAAATTGAGTTGAGTTGCAAACCTTATTGCCCTCATCATGCGCAATGGATCGTCAGAAAAAGTAATGTTGGGATCAAGAGGTGTGCGGATAATTTTATTTTCTAAATCATTAATACCGTTAAAAGGAGCAATCAATTCACCATAAGTATCTTTTTGCAAACTAATAGCCAGCGCATTGATGGTAAAATCTCTTCTTTTCTGGTCATCTTCCAAAGTTCCGTCTTCAACAATTGGTTTACGGGAATCAGCCCTGTAAGATTCTTTTCTCGACCCGACAAACTCGATTTCATAACCATTAAATTTCAACATAGCTGTACCAAAGTTCTTAAAAACATGTATCTTAATATCCTCACTTATCTTCTTTGCAACTTTCCTTGCAAGGTCAATGCCGCTGCCAACAACAACAATGTCAATATCTTTTGATTGCCTGCATAATATAATATCTCTCACAAATCCGCCAACAACATAGGCAGGAACATTCATGCCGGAAGCTGCTTCCGTAACAATTTTAAATATCGGATGCTTGAGATGTTGTTCCAAATCTTAATAATTACTATTAGAATATAACTTCGTAAATTGATGATTGATTAACACAAACAATATTTATGTTAGAATGTAGAGACGAGACCGGGTCTCGTCTCTATGTCCCAACAAAGAGAAATTTCCGTATTACTCACTATAATAATTGATTTTAACGGTGTTCGTGAACCCTTTGAGTTTCATAAATTTTTTACCAACTGTATACTGTCAATTGTTAACTTGTTAATTGGCCCTAACAAATAATAGCCATAATGTTGGTCTTTTTCTTAATAGTAAGCGTCTAAAATCATTCTATTTTCTAACAATCTCAATTTCCCCATTCACTGCAAGCTTAATAACTTCAGATGGTTTAGAAAAATCCTTTTCGTTTCTACGCAAATTTACTATATAATCAACACCATTCAAAATATGTTCATTTATTTGTTTATAGTAACAAGGGACAGGGCTGCCACTGATGTTTGCAGATGTTGAAACAATTGGCTTTTTGAATGCGCAGACCAATTTTCTGCAAAACTCATCTCGTGTTATCCTGATGCCAATACTGCCATCTTCAGCCACAACATTACCTGCCAAACCTTTTGAATGAGGATAAATTACCGTAAGCGGGGTTCTTATATCAATTAAATCCCTAAGAGATGCTGGGATCTCAATTACATATCTCAACAGCATTTCCCGGTTGTCAGCCAAAACAATAAAACCATTATTTTTTTTACGTCTTTTTAGCTTTCTTATCTTTTCAACTGCCTCCCGGATAGTCGCATCACAACCAATGCCCCAGACAGTGTCGGTGGGGTAAAGAATAATTCCACCTGCTTTTAAAACTTTAATAGTTTTCCTAATTTCCTCTTCCATTTACGTGCTTTTGTGAAGAAGGTCTTCTATTTCAATAGATGTTGCACATTTAAAATGTTCCTCCGGGCATCTTTTTAATCCGTGCAACCCACAAGGGCGGCAGTCTAAATCTAACTTAGTCTCTATAACTTTAGAATTATCAGATAATGGTCCAAACCCAAAAGCCGGTATTGTAGAACAAAATATGGCTGTTACAGGTGCATTCATAGATGAAGCGATATGCAAGGATGCAGAGTCATTCACATAATTCATTTTGGCATCCTTCATCAGAGCGGCTGTCTGTAAAAAAGACAATTTACCTGCCAAGTTCTGAATTTTATGATGCTCTGATTGATTAAGAATAACTTCACATGCATCACTGTCATCTTTGCCCCCCAACAGATAAACTTCAAGGTCTCTATCGGTCTTCCTCAAAAATTCAAGCCATTTTTCTTTAGTAAATTGTTTGGTAAACCACACAGACATTGGGGCAATACAAATGTAATCTGTTGTTTTGAATCGCTCTACATGTTGATAATCACTTACACCGGGATATAATTTAGGCATGATGATCCCTTTAGGATGTATGTCCAACGGGGTGAACTCACTATCAGTAATCTCCTTTACAAGCTCCAGGTTTCTTTCTGTTTCATGTTTGACCTCATCCCAACCCTCTCCTTTAGAATGGGGAGACACAACCCTCTTAAAATCCTTTGATTGAACAAAAGGAATTTGATGTTTTACGGAACTACTAAAAAGAAAAAAAAAACGGGTTTTTATTAAAACCAATGGTCTTTTTAGCTCCTGATAAAACAGTTATCAAACCTGTTGATAAAAACCTTTGCAGATTAATAACATAATCGTATTTTTTTATTCTTATCCGCCTGATGATATACCATAAATGCCTGTATTTGCGTTGCTTTTTATTCCATATTATTAATTCGTTAAGGCATGGATTTCCTTTGAGAATATCTTCATTCCCTTTTCTTAATAAAAAATCAATCACAGCTTCAGGATAATGTTGATGTAATTTCTCAATAACAGGTGTAGCTAAAATAACATCTCCTGCGAAAGCGGTTTGAATGATGAGGAATTTCATTAATGAATATTTAAATATTGCAATTTTAATTGTTAAGAAATATTTTTACACCACTACATCATACTCCCTCAACGCCTCATTCAGAGAGGTCTTCAAATCGGTACTTCTCTTGCGCTTACCAATTATTAATGCACATGGTACATTGTATTCGCCTGCCGGGAATTTTTTTGTGTAGGAACCGGGAATAACAACAGAACGGGAAGGGATAATACCTTTATATTCTTTTGGTTCACTTTCGGAAACATCAATTATCCTGGTTGATTTTGTCAAAACCACATTTGCACCTAACACCGCTTCTTTTTCGACCCTTACACTCTCAACAACAATACAGCGGGAGCCGATAAAACAATTATCTTCAATAATAACCGGAGCTGCCTGCACCGGTTCCAGAACACCACCTATGCCAACACCTCCGCTTAAATGCACATTTTTTCCTATCTGGGCACACGAGCCAACTGTAGTCCAGGTGTCGATCATTGTTCCGCAATCAACATAAGCACCGATATTCACATAAGAGGGCATCATAACCACTCCCCTGGATAAATAAGAACCATACCGGGCAATAGCATGAGGGACGACACGAACGCCTAATTGCTCATAATTTTTTTTCAACGCAATCTTATCGTGAAATTCAAATGGCCCAACCTCAATGGTCTTCATCTTTTGTATAGGGAAATAAAGGATAACTGCTTTTTTAATCCACTCGTTTACCTTCCACCCTGTCCCATCTGGCTCTGCAACACGGATCTCTCCTCTATCAAGTTGTTCAATAACACCTTTAATAGCATCTTGGATTGATTCATTCTCCAGCAAGGTGCGATCTTCCCATGATGATTCTATTATTTGTTGAACTTCTTTAACCATTTTTATTGAAATTACAAAGTTATATTCTTATCACAAAAGTAAATATTATCATTACCTTTGCAATGTAAAATTTCAGACAATAAATGGCAAGAATTTTAGCAATTGATTACGGAAGCAAAAGAGTAGGCCTGGCTGTTTCCGATCCGCAGCAGATCATCGCCAATGGTTTAACTACTGTTCATTCTAATGATGTAATGGAATATCTGCAAAATTATATTTCAGAAGAAAATGTAGAGTGTATTGTTGTTGGCGAACCAAAACAGATGAACAATAAGCCATCCGGATCAGCCAAGATCGTTAACGGCTTTGTTAAAAATTTGAAAAAAAAATTACCCGGTATTTTAATAGAAAAAGTGGATGAGCGATTCACTTCAAAGCTCGCCTCCCGGGCAATGTTAAACGGGGGATTAAAAAAAAAGGACAGACAAAATAAGGAATTGGTTGATAAAATAAGCGCAATATTAATACTGCAATCATATTTGGACATCAAAAATCGTAAATCGTAAATGATATTACCCATTGCAGCTTACGGAGACCCTGTTTTAAGGAAAGTCGCTGATGAAATTGAAGCTGACTATCCCAACCTCCGCGAATTGATAGAGAACATGTTTGACACTCTACACAATGCCAATGGGGTTGGACTGACTGCGTGCCAGGTGGGACTGCCAATCTCTCTGTTTGCAGTTGACGCAGCTCCGATTGCCAAGGAGAAGGGCAATGAGCACCTGAAAGATTTCAAAAAGGTTTTTATCAACCCCGAAATTATTGAAGAGAGGGGAAAAGAATGGAGTTACAATGAGGGATGCCTGAGTCTGCCTGATATCCGGGAAGATATTGTAAGAAAATTTCAAATACACATTGAATACTTTGATGAAAATTTCAATTTTTGCTCAGAAAAATTTTCCGGTTTGGCAGCCCGTATCATTTTGCATGAATTTGATCATATTGAAGGAATATTGTTTGTTGATCGACTATCATTTTTAAAAAAACGGCTGCTTAAAAGAAAATTGACTGATATTTCAAAAGGTAAAATACAAGTAGATTATGAAATGAAATTTCCTTTGAAAAAAATTAAAACAAACGTTGATTCGATATAAAATTAAATACAATAAAACTTAATGTGGACGAGCCAACAACCAAATAAGTTCCTGAAATGATTACGCGAATCGCTAATCCAAAGCGAATGAAGCTAATATTGGGATTCGCCTAATTCGCATACAATTCGCGATTCGTTTAATCACTATTTTAACTAGGTGTTGCTAAAGTGACATAAAAAGTTGTTGCCCTTTTTGGCTAAAATTTGAAACCTAATGAACTAAAAAATGAAAACAATAATTAAACACTCCTTCCTATTATTAGCCCTGCCAATATGTTTGAGCATAGGAGCATGTAATTCCAGCAAAGAGAATTCATTGTCCAAAATTAAAGAATTGGAAAATAAACTCTATTCAGATACTACAAAGGTGTTTGATAAGGCAACCGCAGATGATATTATAAAATTATATATTGATTATGCAAATAGTTATCCTGAAGAGAAAATAGCGCCCGAATGCCTGTTTAAAGCGTCTGAAGTATCAATGGGCTTGATGCAATCTGCAAATGCAATTAAATATTTGGAAAAAGTTATCAAAGAATATCCTGATTACGAAAACGTTCCTACCTGCCTGTTTCTCCAGGGATTTATCTATGAAACACAATTGAATAACAATGTGATGGCACAAAAAGCTTATTCGATATTTATAGAACAATATCCCAATCATTCTCTAACGGATGATGCCGAATTCTCACTAAAAAACTTAGGCAAAAGCAATGACGAGATCATCAGGGAATTTGAAGAAAAATTGGCTAAGGAAAAGGGTGAAATGTAATTTTGGCAGTGAAAATAGTTTCTATTTAAAATTCTATTGGATTATTGTTGCGGGTTGCGGGTCATTCGATTAAAAATCAATTTTATTAAATTGATATTACGCTTACTTTCCAATTGTTTTTACAAAATTCACAATCTTAATTGCCTCCACCGCTTCCTTCACATCATGCACCCTTAATATCTTTGCCCCGTTCATTAATGCAATTGTATTTACTATGGTCGTTCCGTTGAGGGCAACATCCGCTTTTCTCTCAAGCAATTTGTTTATCATTGACTTTCGGGATAATCCCACCAATAAAGGGAGTTCGAAAATCTTAAAATGAGAGAGTTTGCTGAGAATTTCATAATTATGTTCAAGGGTTTTTCCAAATCCAAAACCGGGATCAAGAATGATATCGTTTACACCCAAATCCATCAATTCGTTGACTTTTTGAGTAAAATATTGTATTATCTCTTTTACAACATCCTTATATACAGGATTGTCCTGCATATTCCGGGGTGTTCCCTGAATGTGCATTAATATATACGGAACATTCATCCGGGCAATTGTCTTAAACATTTCTTCATCCATTGTTCCCCCTGAAATATCATTGATCATATCGGCTCCCTCATTAACGGCATGCTGTGCAACAGCGCTCCTGAAAGTATCTGCTGAGATAACCGCATCGGGAAATTCTCTATGTACGGTTTTAATTGCGGGGATCAATCGCTTTAATTCTTCATTTTCATCAACATCATCCGCTCCGGGACGGGATGAATAACCGCCAATATCAATAATCCCCGCTCCCTCATCAAGCATCATTTTAACACGCTCAATGATCTCTCTTACACTCCCCGCTCTTCCACCATCATAAAATGAATCTGGTGCAACATTCAGAATTCCCATAACTGCCGGAGAAGAAAGGTCAAATATTTTTCCTTTACAGCTCATAGTATTGTTATGAAAAAAAACCGTACTTTTAGTCTCTTTTTTCATATATTATAAATTTGCAGTAAAATTACTAACATAACTTTGCAAATTGATTAAAAAATGCCACAAAGACACGAAGACACAAAGAAACACAAAGAAAATTTTAAATATTGGCTACAAAGACACCAAGATGCAAAAAGATAAATTTAAACCCCTATCCGATAAAGAAGAACAAATCGGTAGAGCTATTGTTGATGCTGCGTATGTTGTACATAAAAAGTTGGGACCAGGTTTACTGGAAAAAGTATATGAAGTTTGTTGGTGTCATGTAATGACTAAAAAGGGATACAAAGTTAAAAGACAGGTAGACATACCTATTGAATTTGATGGAATAATTTTCGATGAAGGATTAAGATTAGATGCTATTGTGGAAGATCTTGTAATAACTGAATTTAAAGCAGTAGATGAGGTAAATCCTGTTTGAAAAGCACAATTACTAAGTCATTTAAAGCTAACTAATAAAAGATTAGGTTATTTGATAAACTTTAATGTACCATTAATAAAGAACGGCATTACAAGAATGGTTTTATGAAAAACTTTGTGTAACTTAGTGTCTTGGTGTGTGGCAAAATATTGAAATTTGATACAATGAATATATAAACTATCAAATTTACCTTTTTTTAAAATATGGACAAAACATCAGAACAATTCGATTTAGTCGTAAATAAAAGCAAAGAAATATTTACAAAAAAATTGCAGGATTACGGTACTGCCTGGAGGATACTGCAAACAAGCTCTATCACCGACCAGATATTTATTAAAGCCCAGCGAATCAGAAGCATTGAGCAAAAAGGCATTAAAAAGGTGGATGAAGGCATTAAGCCTGAGTTTATGGGTATTGTAAATTATGCAGTAATTGCACTGATACAGCTTGAACTTGGTGAACTGAAACTTACGGAAAACCCTCCCGGGCAACTTAACCTGCCATCTGAAGAAGCAATTGCTTTATATGATAAATTCATTATCCATACTAAAAACCTTATGGATGCCAAAAACCACGATTACGATGATGCATGGAGGGATATGAGGATCAGCTCAATTAACGACCTGATCTTAGTGAAAGTGATGAGAATAAAGCAAATTGAGGATAATAAAGGAAAAACCCTTATCTCGGAAGGTATTGATGCAAATTATTACGATATTATTAATTATGCTATTTTTGCCCTTATTAAACTGGAAGAGGAGAACATAACTTCATAAATTTATTAAAAAGAAATTATATAAAAAATTGAGTTAAGAATAAATTAAGATAATGTTGCTGGATATTGGGTGCTTGGTGGTATGTGCTGGTTACTGGTTTGAGTGAAAAACAAACAACCCAGAACCCATTAACGGTTTATTAAAACACTAAGGATAGATTTTAATATAAGTTCATTTAATCTCCAGATGAAAATCCTGACTAACATCTCCCGTCTCCTTGTAGGGTCGCTCCTTATCGTCTCAGGTCTGATAAAGGCAAACGACCCACTTGGTTTTGCATACAAGATGGAAGAATATTTCTCTGCTGAGGTCCTGGGAATTGATTGGTTAATACCTTATGCTTTATCATTTGCCCTATTTATCTGTATTTTCGAAATAGTGCTTGGAATAGCAACATTATTGGGAACGAGAATAATATTAGTGACATGGGCAATACTATTGATGGCGGTATTTTTCGGATTTTTAACTTTTTATTCGGCATATTTCGATAAGGTTGCAGATTGCGGATGTTTTGGAGATGCCATGAAATTTACACCCTGGCAATCATTCACAAAAGATATTGTCTTATTAATATTTATATTGATTATATTTATAAATAATAGACTAATTGAAGTAAACACTTTGAAGCAGGATATTATCTTTATGATATCATCAATCATTTTAATTGCTCTTTTCTCATTTGGAGTGATCTCCTGGGGTTTTCCTGTACTGTTCACTTTTATAACCTTTGTAATAATTTTACTCGCTAAAAATTTCATCCTCCTGTCACAAGCAAACCCGGGCATTAGTAAAATTGATTGGATTGCTTTTGGAATCCCTATCCTCTTTTCACTTATTTTCTCTATTTACACTTTAATGCACCTGCCTATAAAGGATTTCAGGCCTTTTGCGGTTGGTAAAAACATTCCAGAACAAATGTTGGTCCCTGAAGGTTCAGAGGAGGATGTTTACGAAACCATACTTGCCTATAAAAACTCCAAAACAGGTGAAGTAAAAGAATACACAACTGAGGATTATCCCTGGGATGATTCCACTTGGATTTGGGTAAGTACCGAAAACAAAATAGTGAAAAAAGGATACGAACTCCCTATTCACGACTTCAGTATCATCTCTCAAGATGGAGAGGATCATACGGAAATAATAATCAATTCTCCAAATTACAACTTTTTATTAATTGCTAATGATATTACCAAAACTAACAAAGATGTTCAGAAAGACATAAATACTTTTGCAGAAAACTGCAGCAAGGAAGGGATCTTTTTCATCGGTCTTACTGCATCCCCTTATGAAAAAATTGACGAGTTCAGACATGAGGTTCAGGCAATGTATGATTATTACATTACAGATGAATTAACTTTAAAAACAATTATTCGTTCAAATCCTGGATTAATGTTAATAAAAGGCGGTGTAATTATTAAAAAATGGCACTATAACGATTTTCCGTCTTTTGATGAGGTGTTAACTTTGATGAATGTTGATTAATGTGTTTTTTTACATCTAATTAGTTAAAATGAGCAACTAAAAATATTATAAAGTGGCTAATTTTTTGATCAAACGGATTTTGTATGGCTTTTTTGTAATGCTGGGCGTCATTACGGTAGTGTTCTTGCTGTTCAACGTTTTACCTGGCGACCCTGCAAGGATGATGGTAGGACAGAGGACTGATAGCGCTTCAATTGCAGCTATAAGAAATGATTTAGGACTTAACAGGCCCTTGACCATTCAGTATGTCATGTACCTGAATGATCTCTCACCAATTTCAATTCATGAAACATTGGACGATGACCATTTCCTGTTTCTGAATAAAAAAAAATACACGGATTTCACGAAACTGTTTTCTGTTTTTGAATCAAATGTTATTATTTTAAAATCCCCTTATCTCAGGCGTTCTTACCAAACCCAACGAAAAGTTACAGAGATCATTACTGAAGCATTACCTGAAACTGCAATATTAGCCATAACTTCCATCACATTTGCAGCTGTCATCGGCATTATTCTAGGGATCTTTTCAGCCATCAAAAAACACAGCTATTTTGACAATTCCTCCTTAGTTCTTGCGGTCTTGGGAATGTCTGCTCCTTCATTCTTTTCCGGAATTATCATTGCATGGCTTTTTGGTTATGTATTATGTGACTATACGGGCTTAAACATGACAGGTAGTTTATTTAGAATTGATGCTTTTGAAGGAGAGGTGCTGGAATTAAAAAATTTGATATTGCCTGCTTTTACCTTAGGCATCAGACCCTTAGCAATAATTGTACAATTAACAAGAAGTTCACTATTAGAAGTACTAAACCAGGATTACATCAGGACAGCAAAATCAAAGGGGCTTTCATTTTATGTGGTTATATTCAAACATGCTCTTAAAAATGCTTTAAACCCGGTGATAACAACATTATCCGGATGGTTTGCCTCTCTTTTAGCTGGGGCTGTTTTTGTCGAATACATATTTGGATGGAAAGGAATTGGCAAAGAGCTTTTTGATTCACTCGAGAAATACGATTTTCCTGTCGCTATGGGCATTACACTATTCCTGGCCACAATTTTTATCATTGTTAATATTATTGTTGATATTATCTATGCCATACTTGATCCGAGAGTTAGATTGCAGTAAGGACATAACTACGTAATTTGTTAAAAAATGAAATTACTTAAAATTAAGTGAAGTATAAACAAAATAATGTTGCTGGTTACTGGGTGCTTGGTCGTTTGTATTGGTTACGGAGTCTGAGTATAAAACCAACAACTCAGGACCCAGAGCCCAGAACCCAGAACCTGATTATTAATTGCAAAAGGATAAATTTTAAAATAGATTTTATTTAAACATTAAAATTCCGATACAAATTAATTATGAGAAAAAAAGTAATTGCAGGTAACTGGAAGATGAATAAAATCCTTAGTGAAGGGATTAAATTGGTTTCTGATATAAATGGTTTGCTCGATAGCACTATTCCGCCCTTTTCCAAAGGAGAGAACATGAAAGGAACTGATAAGGTTTTAGTTATTATCGCACCACCTTATACTCATCTTCAAAAAATAGTTGAATTAACTAAAAGTAAGCCACTGACTTCTTCAATGATTGGGATAAGTGATGGTATAATTCACTTTGCGGCACAAAATTGCTCTTCTGAACCAAAAGGCGCATATACGGGTGAAATATCCGCTGAAATGATCCACTCTGTCGGTGCCGAATATGTTATCATCGGTCATTCGGAGAGAAGGGCATATTTTAAAGAAGATAATCCCATCCTGTTAAAAAAAATAAATTTGGCTTTAGAAAACGGATTGACACCAATATTTTGCTGCGGAGAAATATTAGCTGAACGAAATTCCAATAATCATTTTAAAATAGTCAGAGATCAAATTGAAAAGGTCATATTTAATTTATCGCCTGATAATTTCAGCAAAATTATTGTTGCCTATGAACCGGTATGGGCTATCGGAACCGGATTAACAGCCACCCCTGAACAAGCTCAGGAAATGCATCTTTTTATACGCAAGCTAATCCATGATAAGTTCGGGAAAGAAACAGCCGAAAACACCTCAATTCTCTATGGCGGAAGCTGCAAACCATCAAATGCCGGGGAGTTATTTACGAAACAAGATATAGACGGGGGGCTGATAGGAGGCGCTTCTTTGAATGCAGAGGATTTTGTTGAACTCATAAAGTTAAGAACAATTTAGGATTATGGATTTTTATCAGCCAGAGGCTGATACGCCTTTTCGGAATTACGAATTGATTTTTATTAAGATAATTCCGCAATCCTCAATCCACATTTTTCTAAATAATTTCGGACTTATTCAATAAAATGAAAAAAATTACTGTCCTTTTGTTTATATCCCTTATCACAACTCTCTCTACTCAACACTCCCTTGCCCAAAAACTAAGAAGCTTTACCCAGGAACCCAGTAAATATTTTTTAGAACTAAAAAATTTTATGGAAGAATCTTATGAAGGTGGAGAAGATATCATGCTCGAATTTTCCGCCATTTGGAAAATCGACACCCTTTCTGAAAAAGAAATAGAACAAATTTATAAAGAAGCAAATAAGGCACTGAAAAGACGGATGAAAGCAGCAGGCGATTCCATTAATTTTCAATACAGTCCCAACACACGAAGGCTTTCTGGGAAACAGACAGAATCTATATGCCAAACCTCAAATGCAATGCTTCAAAAGCGTTTGAAGCCCTACCCTCATTTTAAAGATTACCTGTATACATTAATAAGTCTTATAACAAGTGAGCAAACTGAAGAAAGTTTTAATGGATGGCAAACCAGTCTGAATAAATTGATAGAAACAGCTACACCTGCAAAAGTTACCTCCTATTTAGATGTTTGTAATAACTTATTTTCTGAAAATTTGTTATATAAATCCCATACTGTAATATGGGTATCAAGCAATAAAAATTACGTTTTTGATTTTGACACCCTTCCCAAGATATTATTTAGCAGCCTGGATTTAAAATGCTATGCAAAAAACGACAGCTCTGTTATTTATAATACTAAAGGTATTTATTACCCGACAGAAAGAATATGGTATGGAAAAGGAGGCATGGCAAATTGGCTTAGAGCCGGCATAAATGAAGATGTGATCAAAGCAAAACTATCTAATTACAGGATTGAATTAAAAAGTTCAACGTATACTGCCGATTCCGTTTCATTCTACAATAAAAATTACTTTACAAAGCCACTGTTGGGAAAACTAACCGAAAAAATCCTGCCTGATATAACTGTTGAAAATGCTACATATCCCAGGTTCGAATCTTACAACAAGAGATTAAAAATAACCGGTTTGTTTCAAAATGTAGATTACGATGGAGGGTTTTCAATGCACGGAGCAAAATTCATCGGTTCAGGCAGCAAAGAACAAGATGCGTACCTATCCTTTAAATTATATTTTGAAAATGATACCATCAAAAGAAACCAGGAAAGGTTTTTAGTTGCCGCATCTAAAAATTTTACTATAACCGAAGGGAAAGTATCCTCTTCCAATACTGCCGTCACAATTTATCTTGAGAATGACTCTATTTATCATCCACGGCTGCAATTCAGATTCATAATTAATAAGGTCAACGATAAGGTGATAAACAGGGAAATAACATTAATCCGTGAAGATGTTGGCTTAGCCCAAAGCCCTTACTTCAATTCATATCATCAAATTGAAATGAACTTCGAAGCCCTTTACTGGAAGATTGATATCCCTAAAATGAAATTCCAATCAATAAAAGGGGTTGGAACAGAAAGTAAAGCAAACTTTGAATCGTCAAATTTTTATAATGAAAGCAGATATGCAAAAATTCAGGGGATGGATGCAGTACACCCTCTGATTGAGATAAGAGCATTAGACAAAAAGAATGGAGGAATAAGGGTTTTTTATGTAAATGAATTAGCTGACTTTTTGAGAGCTCCTATTACTGATGTCCGACAGGTAGTCATGCAACTTACAAATATGGGATTTCTCAACTATAATTTTGACACCGACAGGGTATACATAAAAAATAAGTTATTTGATTATCTCAAAGCAAATGCCGGTAAACAAGATTACGATGTGATAAATTTCTCTTCTGTAACACCAGCCATTAAAACCAACGCAAGCTTAAACCTTTTAAACTTCGACTTAAATATGGAGGGAGTATCGCAAATATTCTTAAGTGATTCTCAAAACGTATATATTTATCCGGCTGATAAAGAGATCGTCCTTAAAAAAAACAGGGACTTTACTTTTGCAGGAAGGGTGCATGCCGGATTATTTGACTTTTTTGGAAAAGAATTCTCTTTTAAATATGATGAATTCAAGATAAACCTGAAAAACGTTGACTCTCTAATGTTAAGTGTACGTGGGGAAGAGCAAGATAAATACGGTGATTATAAATTAGTAAAAGTTAAATCCGTTATTGAGCACATCAACGGGGAATTACTAATTGACCAGCCCAATAACAAATCCGGCATCAAACCATTTTCGGAATACCCGATATTTCACAGCCAGAAAGATGCATATGTTTTCTATGAAAAAGGGTCTATTCAACAAAGCGTATACATTAAAGACAGATTTTATTTCCATCTCGACCCATTTACGATTGACAGTTTAGATAATTTCAACCCGGCAGCAATAGCACTAAAAGGTAATTTCACCTCTGCCGATATATTCCCCGATTTTGAAGATGTCCTTAAGTTACAACCCGATAACTCTTTGGGCTTTATCAGACCCACCCCTGCCGGCGGGTTTCCTGTTTACCAAGGCAAAGGTACCTATTTCAATGATATTAACCTTAGCCATAGAGGACTTCGTGGTGATGGGATCTTAAAATATTTGACTTCCACAACTACTTCCAATGATTTTATCTTCCTGCCAGATTCGATGAATGTCCATGCACAGCTTTTTGAACTTAAAAATCAAGCTGAACCAGTTGAATATCCTGAAGTTGTGGCTGAAGATGTTTATATACATTGGCTGCCTTATCAGGATGTCATGCACATACACAAAAAACAAAAGCCAATGGTATTTTATAACGGTGACGCAGAAATGAATGGAAGTATTGCCCTCAGACCCGATGGGTTAACAGGTGAAGGACAAGCTGACTTTGCAGGTGCCGAATTGGAATCAAACTTGATCAAATTCAATATATGGTCATTCGATGCCGATACGGCAATTTTTCGACTTAAGTCTGCAGAACTTGATGAAATTGCATTTGCAACTGATAATGTGAATGCTCATGTAGACTTTGATGAACGTAAAGGTACTTTTAAATCAAATACTGGCGGCTCATTGGTCAAGTTTCCTGCTAACCAGTATATCTGTTATGTAGATGAATTTAACTGGGATATGGATAAGGGTGATATTGCCTTGAGTGCAGAGACAACCGAACTTATTGGCGAAGGTGCAGATGAAGTGGAATTAAAAGGATCCAAGTTTACTTCTGTCCATCCTAAGCAAGACTCCCTCTACTTTGTTGCTGCAGATGCAATATATGACATTAAAAGCAGTATAATATATGCCCATGGGGTACAGTTCATTAGCGTTGCTGACGCCCGGATATATCCAGATGCCGGTAATGTTACTTTAAGGAAAAAAGCTAAGATGGAACCCCTAACCTATGCTAAAATATTAGCCAATACAGTCACTAAATACCACAATATCTATAATGCCTACGTAGAAATAAAAGCCAGAAAAAATTATAACGCTACGGGTAATTATGATTACATTGATGAACTAAGACGAAAACAAACTATCTATTTTGACAAAATATCTATTGACACTACAGGACAAACTTATGCAATTGGAGAAATCCATGATACGGCTAATTTCACACTCAGTCCTAAATTTGCATTTTCAGGAAACGTGAAGCTTACTGCCAATAATGAGTTCCTCAATTTTACCGGCTTTTGCAAAATAGAACACACTTGCGGGAGTATAATCAGCAACTGGTTTGAATTCTCTGCTGATATCAATCCAAATGATATCTATATCCCGGTATCTGCAGAACCCGTTAATCTTTCTAACGACAAACTTTCTTCCGGTATCATTCTTGCCAAAGATTCAGCTTATGTCTATTCCACATTCTTATCAATGAAGACAAAAGATCAAGATATTGATATACTGCCAGTTGAAGGATTTCTGTTCTATGATAAAAGCACTAAGGAATACCGTATCTCTAACAAAGACAAACTGATAGAAATTGCCTTACCTGGTAATTACCTCAGCTTGAATACTTCCGATTGCATTGTTTATGGTGAAGGAAAGATCGGTCTTGGTGAAAATACCGGTCAGATAACACTTACAACTGTTGGAAATATGATACACAATTTGAATAATGACTCTGCCAAATTTGATATGATCATGTCAATTGATTTCTTCTTTGCAGATGCATCATTAAAAATAATGGCTGATAATATAAGTGAAGAATCAAGCCTAATACCACTTGACTATGACCGGACTACATTTGAAAGAGGTATAGCCGAATTAACTGATAAAAAAGCGGCTGATAAACTAATATCAGAAATCAACCTCTATGGAAAATTTAAAAAAGTTCCAACAGAATTAGTACATACCATCCTGTTAACTGACTTGAAAATGAAATGGAATCCAATAACAGGTTCGTACCTCTCTGAAGGTCCGGTAGGTATTGGCATAATCGATAAAAGACAAGTACACAAACCCGTTATGGGATATATTGAACTGCTTAAGAGAAAAAGCGGAGATATTTTTACCATCTATTTGGAAGCAACCAAGGATAATTGGTATTTCTTCACTTATCAAAGAGGTCTGATGCAGGCAATTTCATCAAGCGAGGACTTCAATAATGTTATAAAAGAACTCAAAGCATCTAAAAGAAAAGTAAAAGCTCTGGAAAAAGGTGGTATGTCATATCAATTCATCATTTCCTCCGAAAGAAAAAAAAAGGCGTTCCTGAAACAATTTGAAGAAGTTGATGATGAATTTAATAATGAGTAAATTCCAATACTATAAAATTATTATGACTACTAGTAAATACAACTTCCGCCTCATTTGTTTATTTTGCCTTTTCGTCTCAAATTTTCTTTGTCACTTCAATATTGTACAAGCACAATATCAAGATAATTTATGGATAACATATAAAACAAGTAACTCTAAATTATCACACAATTTAATTTATGCAATTGCAATAGATAACAGTGGAAACAAATGGATTGGGACCAAAAGCGGTTTGACCAAATTTGATGGAGTAAAATGGAAAACTTTCGACATTTCTAATTCGAAATTACCGGATAACCGTATCTTATCATTGGCTGTAGATAAAGATAACAATATTTGGATCGGCACCAACAATGGACTGGCAATGCTTAATAAAACAACATGGACGGTATATGAAACAACTGATACTACACTTCCCGGCAAACAGATCTTTTCAATAGTCATTGATAAAAACGGGGATAAATGGTTTGGAACAAATAACGGGCTGGTACAATTTAATGGCGACACTACCTGGACCATTTATGATGCCCGTGAACCTTATAAATCTACCATTCCTGATAACTATATAAATTCAGTCACTGTTGATGATAGCAACCATATATGGATAGGAACCGGGAATGGGTTGGCTACATATGATGGTGAGGAATGGACGGTCTATAATACATCAAATTCAGAATTGCCTGATAATATTATTTATTATGTAATTATTGATAAAAACAGTAATAAATGGCTCGCGACTTCTCAAGGATTGATTAAGTTTGATAATAAAAATTGGGTTATATATTCGACATCAAACTCAAAATTACCTAACAATTTTGTCAGATCTATATGTATGGATAAAGAGGGAATTCTCTGGATCGGAACTTATGGCAGCGGAATATCTGAATTTGATGGAAAAAACTGGAGAGTTTACAACACATCCAATTCCAAATTATCAAATAATGTTGTAAATATTATTTCAATTGACCAAAATGGTAATAGGTGGATAGGAACTGATGACGGTATAACCCTTTACACTACACAATTGTGGAAAATATACAACATTAGTAATTCAGAACTTCCCAAAAACACAATCCGGTCAGTAGTTATCGTTGATACGAGTGGGAGCAAGTGGATTGGTACTATTGGAGGTGGTATTGCAAGGTATAACAAAACCGGGTGGACTATTTTTAATAAATCAAATTCAAACCTTCCCGATAATGATATATATTCAATGGCTTTAAAAGAAGACGGAAACATCTGGGTAGGTACATGGGGAGGAGGATTAGCTGATTTTGATGGTGAAAATTGGATTATATATGATACAAAAAACTCACTATTGCCGCATAATAGTATCAACACCATCACTTTAGATACAGGTGGCACACTCTGGATCGGTGCGGGAAACAGAGGATTGGTTAAATTTGATGGTACAGAATGGACATTATTTAATACTACTAATTCAAAACTTCCTGATAATGTTATATCTTCAATAGCAATTGATCAAAATGGTGACAAATGGATTGGTACCGAAAAAGGAGGTTTAGTGAAATTTGATGGAACAAATTGGGAAATATATAATACTTCTAATTCAAAATTACCTGGCGATTGGGTACGGTCAATTGCAATAGATAGTTACGGAAACAAGTGGATTGGAACATTGGGGGACGGTTTGGCAAAATTTGACGGGAAAAACTGGATAGTATTTCAATATCATTATTTAGGTATACCAAATAACTCAATCTATGCCATTTCATTTGATAAATGGAATAATATATGGATTGGAACAGGAGGGGGTGGTTTAGCCAAATTTGACAGAAAAAACTGGACAGTATTTGACAAATCCAATTCCAAATTGCCTAACGATTTTATTTATTCTATAAATATTGACAGGTATGGAAATAAATGGTTTGGGACACTGCGGGGGGGATTAGTATTGTATAAAGGTAAATAAATGATCTCTCTAATTAATATAACCGCTTTGATCATCGCATACCTGCTGGGTTCAGTAGCTTCGGCAGTATGGATAGGACAGATATTTTACGGGACTGATGTCAGGGAATATGGCAGCGGAAATGCAGGAGCTACCAATGCCTTTAGAGTATTGGGCAAAAAAGCCGGGATAGCGGTATTGCTTCTCGATTCACTAAAGGGATGGCTGGCTGTAAATATCTCCCACTTACTTCATTTAACCGGTATTGGACATTACATACCCGGCACCGAACAATTCGTTGATCTGCAATTAGCCTTTGGCATAGCTGCGTTATTGGGTCATATTTTCCCTGTCTATGTCGGCTTTAGAGGCGGAAAAGGAATCGCAACCCTTCTGGGTATTATACTTGCCGTCCATCCAACCGCAGCTCTGATCTCAATCGGGGTATTTGTTATTGTCCTGCTTACTACCAGGTTTGTCTCATTGGGATCAATGATTGCTGCCCTTGCCTTTCCTGTGGTCATCATCCTGGTATATGAAACAACCGTACCATCTTTAATAATTTTTTCCTTGTCAATTGCTATTTTGGTTCTCATAACCCATCAAAAAAACATCGAACGGCTAATAAAAAAAGAAGAATCCAAAGCTAATATTTATGGAAGCAAGTCAATGCATGACACATAGTTAAAATGCTTTGCCTGTTTCTAAGTAAGTTTTCACTTTCCTGCCTGTTATATCATAATTACAACAATTGACATACCCTTGAGTGCAGATGTCCCAGCGGACTTGTGCGCAGGGACTCCCTCTCCTGACTGTCCCGTACCGAAGGTAGGGGGCAGGAGAGCCTAGCGGGAGGCATTACACCCATCGTACCTGCATCCTCAATAGCTATCGTTGCCTCCCCGATAAACGAGTTCGGCTAAATATTCACTTTCCCCTTTTACCCACGGTCATCCGACAGAACAATGCTTCACCTCGTTTCGACAGAAAAAGGGAAACTAAATAT
>JBDRNO010000193.1:0-2292 GCA_043811005.1 Bacteroidota bacterium
CTCAAAATTTAACTCGCATTTTCCATAGGAAATTAACTGCGTAGGGTTATCCCAATCGTGATTTACAACATTATATTTGTCGCTGATCTCTTTGCCAAATTTTTCAACAATTTCTTCCTCTGTCATATGACGATGAGTGCCAAGCCCAATTAAAATAGTAATGTTCTCTGCTTTTATTCCCCCTGTTTCCAATTCAGCTAAAATAGCAGGTAAAATTCGCTGGAGCGGTGTTTGGCGGGTATTATCATCCGTAACAATCAGTGCACTCTTTTTCCCTTTAGCTAATTCAGCCAAGGCAACAGTTCCAAACGGTTTTAAAATTCCCTGTACAATTTCTTCATCTGTAAGCTCCTGTGAGTTGATAGAATTTGGCCCGAATGTTCCCAGGTAATTGGAACGTTTAACAAAAGCCTCTCCAAAAATATTTTTCGTTAATATTATTTTTTCCATAGTATCAGTCAACCAACATGTCTGTATGGATTCGTTCGTCTGGGTTAATATCTCGTATAGCTTTTTTACCAACAACTAGATGAAGCTTATCTCCGAGTAAACCATCGGCAGGTCGTTTCAGGCTTAACATTTCTTCAGTGATTATCTCGCCAGCTCTGATAAGTACCTCTGCTACTATACTTCTCCGCGCGCTGCTCCAGGCTTTTTTTTCAGAAGGAGCTATACCTAAAACTCCATTTCCTATAACTGTTTCGGTCAAACGAATATTATCCACCATATTCTTAAGATCGTCTGGATTTACTGCAAAGAAATGTCCTGAACCTGTCATGGTGCGGTCTAGCGTGTAATGTTTTTCAATCACCCTTGCCCCTAAAGCAACAGCCGTTGAAGGTATAACCATGTTTGGATCTGGTGGGGTGTGGTCTGAAAGGCCAATCGTTATGTTTGGAAACAGTTTTTTTAGCGTTTGTATTCTTGCTAAATTGGCATCTTCATTTTTCGTTGGGTAACTTAGCGTGCATGCTAATAATATAAGCTTATAATTACCTTCTTTGAAAATTGTAATAACGGCCTGTTCAATTTCCTCGACAGTTGAAGCTCCTGTCGACAAAATGATTGGTTTTCCATACCTTGCTATTTGTCGTAAATGCTGGAGATTACAAATATCACAGGAAGCAATCTTAAAAATTGGCATTCCTAGCTCATATAACATTTCGCTACTCTCTGGATCAAATGGAGACGAAAAAGCTATTATTCCCTTTTTATCCGCATACTCAAAAAGTTCTTTGTATTCATTTTTTCCAAAACGATCCAGTCTATGATAATACTCAATTTGAGAAATTTCCTCTTCACCCCAAAACGCCACGGCATCTTTTGTAACTAGTTTTTCAGCTTTATAAGTTTGGAATTTTATGGCATCTGCGCCAGCTTCCGCTGCATGATCAATCATCTTATGGGCTATATCTATATCACACATATGGTTACATGCTGCTTCAGCTATAATAAAAGTTGGCTCCTCTTTTCCTATTTTTTTTCCACAAACACTAATGTTGTCGCTGTATTTTGAAAGGTTAAAAGAGGATAGATAGAAATCATGAGGGGTATGTATATTTACACAATCATCTATGATAGCGGAGGGATATAGTGGAGGGTCAGTATTTATTGCTTTAATACTTAATATTCTCAGCGCACCATTTCTTATCCCATTTCTGTTTAAAGTAAATAGGTCATCTATTTTATTATCGATTGCATATTTAATTGCTTGATCAAGGTTTGTTTTTCTGTCTGGATGATCGGGTTGAATTCCAATTACATGTGTCAAGTTGTCTTTGTTGATACTGTTTACTACATGTTTGTAAACTTCTATTAAAGGTGCCTCACCTCCCAACTCTTCCCCTCTCATTACTGTCATAACGCCTTGATCTTTTACATGGTCGGCAATAGCTTCTGAATCTGTTGAAACAATAATCTCTGAAATCATGTTCGATGATTTTGCGTAGTCTACAGCATGCTGTATCAACGACTTCCCATTAATTATTCTCATGTTTTTATTCGGGAATCGGGTGGACCCGGCTTTTGCAGGAATTATTGCAATTATCATTAATTTTCTCTCCTAAAGTTTTTTCTTTGGGTGAACTTTGGGGACATCCTATAGCACTTGTGTCAAGCATAAATTTTGGGAAGTTGGGGACATCCTATATTCATTCCGGGTGGAAAAGGGGGACGCCCTTTAGTTTTGCAGTTTTGTGTACTTTTCATTTATTTTACTTTGAACCGCTAAGATTTTATATTTTTTATTGGACAGGATTTACAGGATTATTAGGATTTTCTTTTATCATTCAT
>JBDRNO010000194.1:0-2390 GCA_043811005.1 Bacteroidota bacterium
CCTGAAGCGTTGTGGTACCCCAGTGTAGCATATAAATATAAAGGATTCAACGTTGTGTTTAAAACCCAGCTTGTTGACAATAACGAATTGATTTTAAGAAGAGTTTTTCACTATCGTTTAAAATTTAATAACCCAGACACATATCCAATAATAACCAAGATAAATGAAACTACCAGAATAGAAGGGGACGTTATAATATGGTGAGCAATATTTTGTACTACATTTTGTACTACTAATGAAAATGGCCTCGTAAATAATTGATTTACAAGGCCATTTGATTTACTCAGTCGGGGTGAGAAGACTCGAACTTCCGGCCCCTACGTCCCGAACGTAGTACGCTACCAACTGCGCCACACCCCGGAAGATTGTTCCGGCAACAAAAATAATAATATTTTAGAAGGAATAATTATTCCTCATCAATTGTTGATCAGATATTAACCCTGCTATTACTTTTTATCTTAATTTTTTTAACCTTTACGTTATAAATGTATCCCAAAGAATGACCAACAATAACCGTATTTCGTCAATCGATATCATGAGGGGACTTACCCTGTTGCTGATGCTGTTTGTAAATGACCTGAATATGAAAACAGCCCCGGCATGGCTCGGCCATATGCCGGCAGATTTCGATGGTATGGGCCTGGCCGATTGGGTGTTCCCGGGATTCCTCTTTATGGTGGGAATGGCAATTCCATTTTCATTCTCAAAAAGGATTTCGCAGGGACTTACTCCGGCAGAAAACAGCAGACATATTATAATAAGAACAATCAGCCTGATAATTATTGGCGTCCTGATGCTCAACACGGGAAGGGTCAATCCGGAACTGACAGGCCTGGGCAAGAATCTCTGGGCTCTGCTCATGTATATCGGTGTTTTTCTTGTATGGAACAATTATAGCGATAAGGATACAAGGTTCTTTACTGTTAACGGACTCAGACTGGCAGGTATCATGACCCTTGTCTTTCTTGTCTTTAAATTCAGATCGGGGCAGCCTGAGAACCAAGGATCATTAATCACAGGATGGTGGGGGATATTGGGACTCATAGGCTGGGGCTACCTGATTGCCGCATTTGGATATTTATTATTCCGCGATTCGATACCTAAGATCGTAACTCTTACAATCTTCATGTTGATAATGAATGTATTATCAGGATTGAAACTCCTTGAATTTCTGAGTCCTGTAAAACCGGTCCTTGGAGTAATCATTGATGGGAATGTTCCTTTAATTGTCCTGACGGGCACACTTGCCGGACTAATTATCAATAAATCAGCTAAGCACGGACATAAAATGGTTATTCAGAATTTATTAGTAGCTGGCACAATATATCTTATTGCAGGATTTATACTCCGCAACTGGTTTATTTTATCCAAGATTCAGGCAACACCAAGCTGGGGAATGGTCTGTAGCGGGATCAGCTTCTATGTGTTTGCTCTGATTTACGTTGTCACCGATGTACTTAAGAAAAAATCATGGGCATCATTTTTCAGACCTGCAGGCGAGAATTCCCTTACCACTTACCTTGCACCTGATATTGTGTATCATGTGATATGGATGACCAGCATACCTGTATTGATCTACAAACAGTCACCGGAACCTTTGATAGTTGTCGGCGGATCCATCCTGTGGGCTGTTCTCATGATCTGGCTGACAGCTCTCCTGAAGCGTTTTAATATCAGTTTAAAATTATAAGATCTCCAGGTCGATTATTTTCTGAAACACCAACTCAGGAGTCAGCCATTTCATACATGCAAAATTTTTTCTCCTGCATTCTCCCTTACTGTAAGTTCTGTACGGACTGCAGGTTAGTTCTTCAACCGGTATCCTGACAGCTCATTATTAGTCATCAACAATAAACTTCAGTAATTCCACAAATTTTATTTGTCTAATCTATATATTTGGGGGAAATAATTCACTTTGCTCCAGAGTATGTAAACCCAAATGATTATCCACCTTCACTTCCATTCAAGGACTACTGGTATTACAAAAAGCATTGAAAATATTAGTCCACTTCTCAATAAATTTTCAAGCGCAATGGTATTCGGCTATGGTATAAAAGCCCGGAAAATCCAATTATTACCTTTACTTAGATTGGTATTTAAAGGAGATAATCTGGTCATTCATGCTCACCGGAATAACGAAATCATATTTGCTTTGTTCCTTAGATTTTTTGGAGGAAAATTCAAATTGGTATTTACAAGGCACGCTGAGAGCAAACCATCAGGCTTTACAAACTATTTGATGGGAAAAGCTGATCATTTGGTAAGCTTAAATTCTGAAATGTCAAAAAAATTGCACTTTCAAAATACCGTTGTAAAGCATGGGGTAAACACAACCGTTTTCCAGATTCATGGGAGGAGAAAACTCACCAATATTCCTCAGGAGAATCTTA
>JBDRNO010000195.1:0-5620 GCA_043811005.1 Bacteroidota bacterium
ATGAATTTAAAGCTGTTTCTCAAAACATATTCGTTAATATCACCATTTCGTAATATATTATAAATCAACATCTTATAAAGATGTGGGTACACCGTAGCTGCCGAAGCAAGGCGAAGGCATGGTCTCGTCTCTACATTCCAACATAAATATTGTGAACATTCTTTCATCCTCAAACTTGAGTATTTCGGCACTCAGGTCTGAAAGAATTTTAACATTCACCTTTACATTTACCTTTTTTGTAGATAAATAGTGGTTTGTTATCTAAATATTATTAAAAAATGACAAATATCATTTTAAATATAAAAAGAGTATGTATATTAGTGCAAATTTTTTAAAAAACCAATTTAACTATGGATATTACAGATAATATTTCAACAAAAATAGCTGAGGATTTTAATATAGATATTCAAATGATCAGCATCTCACGTATCGGGGAAATTGATTTTAATGATATTCCTTTCGGCAGGATATTTTCCGACCACATGTTCATGGTTGATTACATTGATGGCAAGTGGTCAGGTGCAGTTGTAATGCCCTATGGCGATTTACCCATGAAACCCTCTATATCTGCCTTGCATTACGGGCAGGCAATTTTTGAGGGAATGAAGGCATATAAAAGCTCTGAAAATGAGGTTCTTCTGTTCCGTCCTCTTGAAAACGCCAGGAGGTTTAGTAATTCTGCCAAAAGATTATGTATGCCCGGAGTTCCTGAAGCATTATTCATGGAAGGGCTTACCACTTTATTAAGGATTGATTCTGCCTGGGTGCCACAGGTTGAGGGCTGTTCCTTGTACATCCGCCCTGTTATGTTTGCTACCACAGAGCAAATAAAAGTGAAACCGGCAGATTCATATAAATTTATAATACTTTGCTGTCCGGTTGGGCCTTATTATACCGAACCGGTGAGAGTAGTTATAGATGTCGTGCATGCCCGGGCAAGCGAAGGAGGTGTCGGCTTTGCCAAGGCAGCAGGTAATTACGCTGCAGCTCTTCTTCCGGCTAAGCTTGCTCAGGATAAGGGGTATCATCAGTTGATTTGGACTGACGCCAAAGAGCATAAATATATTGAGGAGTCAGGAACAATGAATATCATGTTTGTCATTGGTGATAAGCTTGTCACACCTTATTTGGATACAGGTACAATACTGCCGGGAATTACGAGGGACAGTGTGCTCACAATTGCACGGGACAGGGGTATGATAGTTGAAGAGAGAGCATTAAGTATTGATGAGGTTATTGAAGCACTTGAGAATGGGACTTTGAAAGAGGCATTCGGAGCCGGAACCGCAGCTACTATTGCACCTGTTGGAGTTATCTCTTACAAAGGCATAGATCACTCTTTACCCCCGGTGGAAGACATGGAATTTGCCAATTTTATACTCAAGACACTTAGGAATATCAAAACAGGAGAAGCTGAGGACACTTATAATTGGGTTTATAAGGTTTAGTGAGTTGAAAATGTTGCGAGTGCCTTCTCTGAAGTATTCTACTAAGGACGAAGTCGTTCGTTCTTGGCTGCTCGCTTCTGGCAAAATTGATATAATAAAAGTTATTGAAATCTAGTACGTTAAATTAAAGTTAATCCGAAATTACAAACTGCTTATTATTATATATACCCAACGCCTTCCCTTTGAATTTCGTCCCAATAAATGGTGTGTTTTTTGACTTGGATCTAATATCTTCTTCTGTGAAGGTCCATTCTTTAGAAGGGGCAAAGAGCGTGAGATTGGCTTTTTCCCCTTCTTTAATTGCCGGAACTGAAAGGTTAAGTATTTCCCTTGGGCGGATAGCTAATTTATGCACCAATTGAATCAAGGATAAAGTACCTGTTAAATTCGTATTGGCGAGAGCATATGCAGTTTCCATGCCAATCATGCCGAAAGCGGCATTATCAAATTCTCTCTTTTTCATCTCCTCATCTTCAGGTGAATGGTCGGAGCAGATCGCATCAATGGTTCCATCGGCTAATCCCTTTTTCAATGCTTTAATATCTGGCTTGCCTCTCAATGGGGGGTTGACCTTGTAATTAGAATCGAAACCGGATAATACAGAGTCGTCCAATGCCAAATGATGAGCGGCAACTTCGGCTGTTACCTTTATACCCTTTGTCTTTGCAGCTCGGATCAAATCAACCGATTTAGCTGTTGAGATAGTAGAGAGATGGATCCTTGAGTTTGTATATTCAGCTAAGTAGATATTCCTGGATACGATGATTTCCTCTGCAAGTGAGGGGATTCCGTGTAAGCCCAGTGAAGTGCTTGTAGGTCCTTCGTTCATCATGCCATCAAAGGAAATAATATTGTCCTCTGAGTGGCTGATAATCAAGCCATTGAATCCATTTACATAAAGCAAAGCTCTAAGCAATAATCCGGAGTTTGAAACAGGAATTTTATCATCGGAAAAAGCCACAGCGCCTGAATTGTGCATGTCAAACATTTCGGTAAGATCTTTACCCTGCATTTGATAGGATAAGGCGCCAATAGGATGGACGTCCACTATTGAACCTTCAGTTTTATTTTTGACATATTCCACCTCGGATTTCGTATGTATGGGTGGATTTGTTGCCGGCATACAGGCAACACCGGTAAAACCTCCAAAAGCAGCTGCCCTGCACCCTGTGATAAGGTCTTCTTTGTATTCATAGCCAGGGTCCCTGAAATTCACATGCATATCAAACCAACCGGGTGAAACATGAAGGTTTGGTGCGGTAAATGTCTTGAGCTTTTTATCCCTTTGTGAAATCCTGAAAGTCTCCCTTTTCAAAGGGGGATTAAGGGGGATTATTGATTTGATCTTCCCGTTCTCAATGAGAATATCAATCTTCTTGCCGTTATGAGAAGAATTGGGGTCAATGACCCTGGCAGATTTAATAAGTATGTTCATGTTGTTATAGTATAGGAATTTCAAAATTTTAACCTGATATACCGGTATTTTGTGGTTTTTACATTTAATAATCAGGTTCTGGGCTCTGGGCTCTGGGTTCTTGGTTCTTGGTTGTTAGTTTTATACTTTGACTCCGTAATCAGTACAAACCACCCAGCACCCAGTAACCAGTACCCAGTAACAGTTTTTTATTAGCAATCAAATATCTTACTAAATAAAAAGTAGCTAAGTGGTAACTTGCGTTAATTAATATCAATTAAATATTCTTCAACAAATTCCCTGACGCATCCTTCCCCTCCTTTTTTGGACAAGATCACATTTACTGCAGATTTTACTTTTTCTGCTGCATCAGAAGGGCATGCACTTAATCCCACCTTTTCAATTAATGGCAGATCATTTAAATCATCAGCAATGAAAGCTACCTGGGATAAATTAATATCCAGATCTTTACACCATTTTTTTAAAATTTCCGGTTTATCCCATGTACCCACATGAACGAATGATATTCCTAAATGTTTAGCCCGTGTCTCAATAATTTTAACATTATGACCTGAACTTATAATACCTGTTTTTTTATTTGCCTCAGATAATCTCAATAATGCTAATCCGTCTTTTGCATTAAACTTTTTAAATTCATCACCTGATTCAGTGTAATACATGCCGCCATCTGTCATGACTCCATCCACATCAAGGATCAAAAGCTTGAAATCAAATTTTTGAGCTATTTTCATATTTTCTGCAATATCTTTTCTTACCAGGTGGTCAATGGAATAATTAAAAAAACCGGAATATTTTATAAGTAACCGGACTGAAGGTTCCAACTTCGATTTTTCTAACATATTTATCGTATCAACAGGCACATCAATTTTGCTGCTTAATTCATCAGGAGTTAAACCGCTCTTCTTTCTAAGAAATTGGATGTTATTTGAGAAATATGACATAAGAATTTATATTGTGCGTGGGATAAATTTCAGTTAAAAACAGTTAACACCGGTTAACAGTCGGTTAATATCGGTTGCGTTTAAATCGGGATTTCCATTTACCTTCCTTATCTAATTTATATAGTGAATCCAGATAACGGTCAATCTGATACTTTGTCTTCCCAAACAGATCTTTGAGTTTATCATAATCAACTTTAGTAATTAATCCATCTTCAAAGCAATCGTCCACATCGCCCTCTAACTCTTCCAGCGAACCTGCACTAATCTTTATAAAGCGTCCAAATTCACCTGCTGTATCCCTCCTGTACCCTTCTCTAATATTTTGTTTTCCGCTTCTTGCAGCATCATTAATTTGACTGATTAATCGCATATGCTTCTTCGCGAAACTTTGTGTTAATTTAAAAATTATTCTGCGAATTTCACAGATGTTTTGATAAAATTTCAATTTTTCGTAAGGAGCTTGTTGAATCACTTGTAACCGTTATTAACCGTTATTAACTTTTTTTAACCATTATTAACTATTTATATTATAGATATAGCCAATTACGGAAATTTATTCCGTTAGTATAAATCTAAATAATATTACGATTAAGAGCATTTGCCAAAGGTTTTAAACTATTGAAAAGATCAGTGAATTGCTGATGATTTAATTGTTGTGAAGCATCTGATTTAGCAGAAGAAGGGTCTGGATGCGATTCAATTAACAGCCCGTCTGTATCCATGGCGAAACATGCTCTTGCGAGATCCGGTACTCCGTATGCATAACCCATTGCATGGCTGGGGTCAAGGATAATAGGCAGGTTTGTATGTTCTTTTAAAAAGGCAACACCACACAAATCCAGTGTGAAACGTGACTTGGTTTCAAAAGTCCTGATCCCTCTTTCGCAAAGGATCACATTTTTATTACCCCCTGAAAGGATAAATTCAGAAGATTGAACAAATTCCTGAAGTGTTGTTCCAAATCCTCTTTTTAATAAAATTGGCTTATTGGTTTTTCCGCACTTTCGGAGGATTCTGTGATCATACATGGACTTTGCTCCGATTTGAATTACATCAGCATATTCAATAACCATATCTATATGTGAGGAGTCCCTTACTTCAGTAAAAATGTAAAATCCATATTTATCCCTGATTTTTGCAAGTAATTTCAATCCGTCAATTCCCATTCCCTGAAAGGTATAAGGAGAAGTTCTTGGCTTGAAACTCCCCGCTCTTAAGCACACCAGGCCAAGACCTTTTAATAAACCGGCGCTTTTTTCTATTTGTTCTTCTGATTCAACTGAACAGGGACCTGTTATGATCAGGGTATTATTTGTTTTGCCGCCTATCGTCAGGTTTCCAATTTTTATCTCACGTTTACTGGGAATGTATTTTTTGCTTGCAAGTTGAATATCGTCTTCAAAGATAAACGATTGCTCTACAACATCATCGTACCTATCATCAATTCCTTTAATCTTTGATGAAGTTATCAGGATGAAATGATCATCTTCTTTTAATATCACTGCCTGGTATCGCAAAGCAATCTCCTCAAGTAGTTCATTATTACATTCTTTTGAAATATGTAATATCATGATTCTCCCTTTATTAAGTTATTAAATCTCAATAAACCGGTTAATTTATTATTAACATCCACAACAGGTATGAATTGTATTGGAAAAGACAATTTTTTTATTTGGGTTAATATATTTGTAATTGTATCATTCTCACTGATATAAGCAGGATGCCTGTTAATGATTGAATTAACAGGTATTTTATTTAGATCATTAATATTGGCTAATAATCCGCGTCTGACATCA
>JBDRNO010000196.1:0-7778 GCA_043811005.1 Bacteroidota bacterium
GATATCGGAAATTCAGATAACAATTGCTGAAGCGTAGCCCCTTCCTTTCTGATAATAAAACGCACTACCTCTATTAACCGGCTTTTTACAGTGCCATTTACAGTGCCATTTACAGTGTCATTTACAGCATCATTTACAGCATCATCTACAGCATCATTTACAGCATCACCTGAAACTATGGCTTTTTTTGAAGGCCTATAAAACTTAACCGTAAACATCCCTTTAAAGGAAAATACCGGTTCGGGTAAGCCATGTTCCAGCATTGCATTCTTCATCCGAAGTATACCTGTACCAGCTTGTTCTACTAAACCTATACGTTCAAATAAACCGAAAATTAAAGGGTTCCTGGATAAACTCTTATGACCAAATTCCTTAGGATCAATACCGGATACCAAACCACCCGGATTAGTGATCTCAACTCTGTCATCAAATATTTCAATAGCTATTCTTGCTCCTTTTTCATAATAATCCCTCCAAGAGGGTTCAGCATGCTCCGGATTTTTCCTTTAAGGGGGTCAATATCTGCCGGATTGACAGATAATAATCATGTGTTTTTAATTTCCGGATTGGGGGCAGCTTAGGCCGGTATATCCAGATGCCTGCGATCTGTATTGCCTCACCAATATTGACTCATATATTAAAGATCTATTCACCGGAATGGTTTAAAGGTTATGAGTTTGGCTATGAACTGATCGTGGTCAATGGGATGTTGACTTTTGAAGGATTGTTGGCTTTGACAAAGGGACGGGGGAAGGGTGTAAGCTCGTAAATTTATTAAAATAATACACTTATGTTTTATTTACTTCAATATCAATTAATTATTTCATTGATTATCCATTCGGATTTTCCATATAGGTTTTTTGTTTGTACCTTTATTTATTATTGATTTATCTCTTAATAGACATAGTATATATAGAATGTTCCTTATTTTGTTTTTCAGTTAAAAACATCTGTTTTACTCTTATCTATTCTCTTAAACTCTCTTAGATTTCTCTTAAATCTTTCGTAAACCTTTCGTAATCTTTTCCCCTTTCTTAGACTCTCATAACCTTTATTAATCTGTTTTAACGCTCTTTTTGATCTTTCTTAAACTCTCTTAAATCTTTCGTAATCTTTCGTAATTACCAAAGCTTTCATTTCTCATTTATTTTTCGCTACTAAAATCCATAAGGGTCTTGTCTTATTACCTGAATTATTAATTATTTTTTCTTTTCTCAAGGCAGATAAAAGATTTCCTATTTTATACTTCTTTTGCTCTTCAGAAAGAACATCGGATAATTTATCCCAAAGCAAGTGATCAATCTCTTTTCTATTAGCAGATTTATATTTCTTCATATATGCTATTATCAGCTTTTTGTAATGCTCATCATCAAAAGCTTTATTCCTGATGTGTCTTGATTTTTCATCAGTTTCCTTAGCGATTTGTGATGTCACATAATAATTGGGTTTACGCCCTTCTATTAATTTCAGAAATTTAAGACGTTTTGCTTCCTCACTTGTTACAGGTAGATGCTTTTGAACTTTATCCAAAAGCATAACTGTTTTCAGGTCTAACCCTGTATTTTTTATTAATAGACGTGTATAATTCTTATCCAATATTCTACCATATATGGTCACTACAACACGTTGAGGATTTGATAAATCATAATCCGGCAACGGAAAGAAACGGTTACGTTGATATTGAAACATTTTTTTTATACCGCCTCCAATGGTGTCAATCATATTAAGATTAACCATTGCTTTGGTTAAAAATTCATTCCGGTAATGTTCAGGAGGGGCATTCAACTCTATTACTTTGTTAATGCTTCCAGGAATAAAACTGCCTAAATTAGAAAATATCAACTCCCCGGGCTTTTCAACCACATTAATTTTCCCTGATAGTAAATACTCCTGATGTGCAATACAATTATGGAGTGCTTCGCGAATTACAAACGGTTCATATTGTGTTATTTCCGTAGGAAACAAAGTGTCATCGGCAATATACCTGTAATTAAGGTTTCTGATCTTACTATAAACAGCTTCCGAACTAAGAATAAAAGGGCAACCAAAGTGTTCATAATCAATTTCCATATTATCCTTGTCTTTCAAAATCCAGCTAATCTTAGCAATGGCTGGTTTTAGATAATGAAGATATAAGAAATAATATCATTACCTTTATTCCCTGAAACAGCATGTTTGAGATTTTTAAACTCCTTCCATTCGCAGCCTTCATTTTCGGTTGGATAGTTCTTTTGGATATATGTTTTTAATTCTATTCCTGTCATATATTATATTTATTTATCACGAATTTCACTAATTTTCACTAATATTATTCGTGCAAATCCGTGTCTATAATTCAACTTTCTTCAACCTCTTCCCACTAAATCCCAACGGTTTCCATATCAAAAACAATATCAAAATAACATAAGCCACGGCATCCATCCATTTGCTGTCTATGTAGTAAGCTGACAAATGCTGTGCAGCAGCCAGCAATAATGCTCCACCCATTCAGATTCAAATTGGCCCACCTATTCCGGTAAAATTGACCCACCTCAAAAATAGGGTTTATTCTGATCAATTTCAATTTTTCATTAATGGTTTCTCTTTCATAAGTTGCAAGGTTAAATTCAAATGTTTAACCAATTATAAAAACAGCAACTTATGGCAAACAAGAGTAAAACCATGTTAGAAGTAAAATAAATCATCCAATTGTGCATTCTTATTTGCTAAAATGTGTGCATTCTTATTTGCTGAAATATGTGCATTGTTATTTACCGATTACAACTAACCAAGAAACAACAAATTTTAGCTACATGGGTGGGTCAATTTTAAGTGGGAATTAATAAGGGGGTCAGCATGCTCCGGATTTTTCCTTTAGGGGGGGCAACATTTGCCGGATTGGCAGATGAAAATCATGTGTTTTTAATTTCCGGATTGGGGGTCAGCTTAGTCCGGCATATCCAGATGCCTGTAATCTGTATTGCCTCACCAATATTGACTCATATATTGAAGATCTATTCACCGGAATGGTTTAAAGGTTATGAGTTTGGTTATGAGCTGATCGTGGTCAATGGGATGTTGACTTTTGGAGGGTTGTTGGCTTTGACAAGGTTTCGGGAGAAGGCTGTAAACTCGTAAATTACCTTTTTGCAACCTCATTGTAGCAAAGCAAGACAAGGATCGCAATGTGCTACAAACGGATGGTTATACTAAAAGTGTGACAGACAAAATAAGGGCACTATACACGTAGACGGGGTGGGATCAACTATATTTGTAACAGGAATTGATTAAACTCCTTTTTAGTTGAAAACTGCATCCGGTAAACCGGAGTAGATCTGGATTTAGAAGTTTTTGATGATTTGCTTACGGTGTTAAGAAATTCTTTAATCTTCATACTTCTGTTAGTAAACTTAACTTTAATGTTATATTTTTTATCGTATCTTTCTCTTTCCATTAATAACTGTTGGGCTGCTGACCTTGACAAAAAGGACACCTTACTAAAGTCAACTTCTAAAGTTTTGATTTTAGATAAATCCAGATTGAACAAGTTAATAATAGCTGCTCTTGATGATACGCCACTATTAAAATGTTCAAAGAGTTTCAGGGCTTTATGTTGTTTCCTTTTTACCATAATATGCAAACAAAATTACAAAAAAAGAATAAAAACGGGATGAACGAAGGTGATTTTTTTAAAATCAAAGATGATTTCCTTCTTGCCTTTATGACTGTTGATTTTTGCTATTGCCTTTACCCGTTCCATCAATTGCGGACCGATATTGTCTAAAGGTGGTTGATTTAATGTTATGGTTAAAGGCATAGTTGGTTATTCCAAGTAAGTAACAATATTATCCAATAAGGATTTGTATTGAACGGTGTAATTATCCTGTAAACTTTTTTGTAGAGTTTGTCTGTTAAATTGCAGCCTGTGATCTCACAAACCCCTTACTATACCTAAACATCATCACCACCAGAATAACCCCATAAATAATCTGTCGCATATTGACAGCAATGTCATTTGGCAAACCTACAAAATGCAACCCTGTTATACAACAGGGCTGGCAAAATCAAAAAAGGAATTTATATATTCAAACTAAATATTATACAAGTAGGCAATTTGTATTGCCTCACCAATATTGACTCATATATTAAAGTTGTGCTCAATATTGCAAATTTATTCGGAACATTTAAAACGGTGGACTTACAAGAAGAATAATAAAGGGATAACTACTCTGTTGACACTTCATTACTTCATTCACACTGACGAATTTACCGAAAGAAAAGATTTTGTTTTTTGCCCACGCTCTTTTTGCCAGCGCAGGCAAACACATTTCAATTTTGCTTTGGTATCATTTAATTTTCAAAGGTCAAAGCAAAATTGAAAAGAGTTTGCCCCCACCGCTCAAAAGAAAAGAGTATTAATTTGACACTTTCGTTTCAATAAAAAATTTCACAGTTCTTTGATAAGAAAAAGTAAATGGTATTTGATTGAGATTTGAAAGGGGGCTGGATTAATCAGCCCTTTTTTGATATAGTAATTTTTGAAAAAACTTGCTTTTGACACATATTATGCCTTCCTCAACGTAAACCCAAATGTAGAACCCATACCAACTGTACTTCTTACGTTAATTGTCTGATTATGGGCTTCAATGATATGCTTAACAATAGACAATCCTAATCCTGTACCGCCCTGTTCCCTTGAACGATTTGTATCAACCCGATAGAAACGTTCAAATAATCTTGACAGATTTTTCTTTTCTATACCGATTCCATTATCCGATACCTCTATTAAAATATTTTCATCCATATCATAACAACCAATTAATGTTTCTCCCCCTTCTTTGCCATACTTAATGGAATTAGTAACCAAATTAATCAATACTTGTCTGATTCTTTCTTTATCTGCTATTACCATATAGGGTAAATTACAACCCTCTTTAAATCCAAGTTTAATATCATAAGCATCTGCCCGCATTTCCAATGAATCCAATGCTTCACTTATTAATTCACAAATCTTAAATTTTTCTAATTCAAGATTCAATGTCCCGCTTTCTATGAGTGAGATCATTTCCAGATCTTCTATTATTACACTCAATCTATTTACATTCTCTACAGCTTTCTGCAAATATTCCATATTTATCTTATCATCTTTAATACCTCCGTCAATAAGTGTTTCAATATATCCCTGTATATTAAAAACAGGAGTTTTTAATTCGTGAGAAACATTACCCAAAAACTCTCTGCGATATGCTTCCATTTTTTTTAGCTGTTCAATTTCCTGCCCTTTACCCTCAGCCCATTGGATAACCCCCTGCTCTACATCTTTAATTATATCATCTTGTAAATGTATTTTTTTTGCAATGCTGCCTTTGGGCGCTTTAAGCTTATAAATGGTTTTATAAATTAATTTTATTTTCCTGTAAATGAATTTCTCTAATACATAGAAAAATATAAAATACCCCAGCACACATAAAATACCGGGCAATATTAATATGACATACCAGAATATAGCTTCACTATGGAAACGTTTTATTAGCAACAGAATAGCAAAAGCAAACAAAGAAAGCAGTCCGGCTGCAATAAGAGCAACTTGTTTTGGTGTGGGATTTTTCATAATCTTTTATATACACTCATCTAAAAAGCAAATGCGTAGCCGACCCCTTTGCTTGTTTTAATATACTTTTCACCAATCCTTTCACGCAGTTTCCTGATATGAACATCCAAAGTGCGGTCGCCTACTATTAAATCACTGCCCCATAGCTTCAAATAAATTTCTTCTCTGGTAAAAAATCTTTCCGGTTTTGAAGTCAACAGCAGCAGCAAGTCAAATTCTTTCTTAGGTAATTTAATGACTTTATTTCCCTTCTTAATCAACCTTTTTTCATTATCTATCATTATATTCCCTACACGTATTATATTTTCCGGGTAATCAAACACCCGCTTTCTTTTCAATAACGCCTTAATCCTCACTATAAGTACCCTTGGTCTTATTGGCTTTGTAATATAATCATCCGCTCCTACATCAAAACCGGCAATTTCCGAATAATCCTCGCTTCTTGCAGTTAAAAAGATGATTATAGTAGTTGCAAATTGAGGAATTTCCCTTAACTGCCTGCAAACTTCAACACCATCTAACCCTGGCATCATTACGTCCAAAACAATTAAATCCGGTACGTCCCTTTTTGCTGCCTCAATCGCTTCATTTCCATTATTTGCAGTAAAAACAGTATAACCCTCTTTCTCAAGATTATACCGGAGAAATTCCAGAATATCCGGCTCATCATCTACTATCAATATTTTTATAGGAGTTTCACTCATAATCAACGGCAAAAATACTTTTCTTAAATGAACTTTAGGTTAATCTCATCTTAAATTATTATTAAGTTTTCGCAAACACATCCCTCAAAAATTAATAAAAACTTAAACACCGCTTAATATACAGTTTAGATAGGCGCAGTTACTTTGTCCCGACAAAACCAAAAATCATTTTTAACCAAAAACAATGACAAAAACAAAAATCTATTTTTTAGTAATGGGTTTGCTTATTTCTTCTTTTGTATTTGCACAGGTAGAAAATCCTTTTGATGTAAAGTGGCATAACGGTTTCAAATTTGAAAGTGCCGACAAACAATTCAAACTAAAATTCGGGGGTCGTATTATGTATGACTTGGCGTTCTTTTCACAAGACGATACATTGGAAAATGCTTTCGGAAACCTAAATAACGGAACAGAATTTCGCAGGGCAAGATTTTATAGTGCAGGACAATTATATCACAATGTAAAATACAAATTACAGCTTGACTTTGCAAGTGGAAATATAAGTTTTAAAGATGTGTATATTGAATTGGTAAAGCTGCCTGCTGTTGGGAATTTTAGGGTTGGGCACTTTAAAGAACCATTCAGATTAGAGGCATTAACAAGCAGTAAATACATCACCTTTATGGAACGTGCCTTCCCAATAGAATTTTTTCCTGAACGTAACACCGGATTTATGTTTTATAACGATTTGTTAAGCAAACGCATATCATGGCAGGCAGGATTTTTCCGCAGGTCTGATGGAACAGGTAATGACAAACAGGCAGATGACGGCTACAATATCACAGGGCGTCTCACCGGCTTACCAATTAATAATAAGGAAAAAAGACAGCTATTGCATTTAGGACTGGCATACAGCTACCGGAAACCGGATAATAAGACCTATGAAATAAAATCCAAACCCGAATCACATTTAGCTAATGATTATGTGAGTACAGGAACAATCGGTGATGTAGATAACATCAACCTGATAGGCACTGAAGCAGCCCTTGTTTTAGGTTCCTTTTCAATACAAGGCGAATTTGTGCACTCTTCCGTCCGCGCTAAAACAGATACAACGGCAAACAATTATTCCTTCTCAACATATTACGGACAGGTGAGCTACTTTTTAACAGGCGAAAACAGGAATTATAAAAATTCTTATTTGGGATTTGACAGGGTAAGCCCAAAAAATAATTTCGGCAATGGAAAAGGCGGTCTGGGTGCTTTGGAAATTGCCTTGCGTTATTCAGGAATAAATTTAGACAGTGATTCAATAATAGGTGGACAGCTCAATAATATAACCATAGGGCTGAATTGGCATCTCAACCCAGCTACAAGAATAATGACAAACTATGTTTTAGCGCAATTAAATAATGTTGGAAACGCTAATATTTTTCAAATACGATTACAAATTGATTTTTAAAAACTTAACACAATACTATTATGGATAACATTTATTTGATTTAAGTCATCGTTCTGTTTGCACTTGCATTTTCTGATTTGAT
>JBDRNO010000197.1:0-7876 GCA_043811005.1 Bacteroidota bacterium
ACTAATTCTTTATGGGCTAATACATCAGCGCAGGTAGCGCCTACATTTCCTGCACCTACTACAGTTATCTTCATTTTTTTTTATTTAATTGTTAATTTATGAATTTATAATTATTTATGTTCTTTAAAATTGAACTACCAAAAATAGTATAATTTAGCAAATTAAAAAATGATTATTATCATTAAAATATAATTTAAATTTATATTTGTATTCTAATTCAATTAATTTATCATTAAATTAAAAAAATATTAATTAAAATGAAAAAATTTTGCATCCTATTCCTAACCGCAATTGTTTTTACAACATTTGCTAAATGTTTTGCCCAGGATGTCCAGCCCGGTTCTGTGAAAGAAAACCCTGATTTAACTGCGGTGTTCAATTACACTGAAGCTGCATTAGAACAATCCATCGAGTCAAACAATGTGATGTTTTATGTAAAAAATTTGAACAATGCTGAAAAAATTGAAGCATTTCAAAATAAAGCATCTGTTTATGCAGAATATTTCACTATTAGTCTTTCTGACAGTGAAGATAAAGGCGTTAAACAATGCAAGGTGGATTTCAAGAACAATGATGCTAAAATGAATATATTATTCCGGTTCTTTATATCCAACCAGATAAAAAAAGTTGATTATAACGGGACAAAAGTTAAGACAGAGGAGTTTTTTAGGGGAATAATGTAATAAGGTTCTTCTGTTTGCATTCCAGCCCTAAACTGTTTCACTATTGGTGAAATTACTACTATAGTATCAATAATTTAAAGCACCAAATAACAAATAAATACCAAATACCTAACACCAAAACCCAATGACCAAAACAAAAAAAATTTTGTTGCGTTGGGCTAATAATTTCTTTTTCCCTTCTTTTATAATAACCGCCTTATGTTGTAACAATGCCTATTCCCAGCTTACCTTTGACAATAGCTTAACTGCCAAGCAAATGGCTCAATTGCTTGCCGGTCCTGGGATTACTGTAACCAATGCCACAATGAATTGCCCTGCAAATGCCGGCGGCTCTTTTAGCGGCAGCTCAAATATCGGGATGCCAGGCGGGATAATCCTTACTTCCGGAAGCACCTCCTATGCTGCCGGTCCTAATAACAGCGGCAGTGCAGGAACAAATAACAGCGCTCCGGGTGAACCTCAGTTAACCGGCTTGGCTGGCTCAACTACTTATGACGCATGTGCATTGGAATTCGACATCTATCCATTATGCAGTACACTTGTATTTAACTATGTTTTTGGCTCTGAGGAATATCCCGAATGGGTCAATTCCTCATATAATGACGCCTTTGCCTTTTTTATCAGCGGTCCGGGAATACCCGGACAGCAAAATATTGCCATTGTTCCCAGTACCGCCCTTCCTGTTACTATTGATAACATAAATGCCAATAACAATTCCCAGTATTATGTAAATAATGCCGGTGGCGCTACAATACAATATGACGGATTTACTACTGTATTAACAGCAACTATAATTCTTCAAGCCTGCCAGACCTACCACCTAAAACTCGTTATTGCCGATGCAGGAGATGGTGTTTACGATTCAGGTGTTTTTCTTGAAGAGGGGAGTATGCTTTGTAATGCGGTTACCGCTACTGCCACCATTCAAAATGCCATTGAGGGATGCCAGGACGGGCAATTTGCTTTTTGCAGATCAGTACCTACCGGCTCTCCACTAACTATCAATTATACCTTATCAGGAACGGCTATTAACGGAACAGACTATTCAAGTATTTCAAATTCCATTACAATCCCTGCCGGACAATCCTGCATAACGCTCAGTATAATCCCTAATAGCGATGGAATACCCGAAGGAACCGAAACCGTGATGATCATATACCAGCAAGGACCTTGTCCTGGAAATGATACTGCCATTGTAAACATAACGGATGGACCTTTTGTAACTATTACACCATCTTCGCCTTCTATTTGCCCTGGGGACAACGTTGTCTTAATAGCGAGCGGTGCTGTTAGTTATACATGGTCGCCCGCTACAGGACTGAATACTACAACCGGCTCCTCTGTTATTGCATCACCTCCGGTAACTACTACATACACCGTTACGGGAAGCGATGGTACTTGCACCAGCATCGCAACAGTAACTGTTACCGTAGATCCATGTATAATCTTATCTACTGCACAAACTAATGTAACTTGCTACGGGGGTTGTGATGGAACAGCTACAGTCACTGCTTCCGGAGGGATTATCCCTTATATCTATTCCTGGACGCCTGCAGGAGGAACCGGAACAACAGCATCCAATCTTTGTGCAGGTACTTACACTGTTACGGTTACTGACAATTCGGGCTATAGCACCTCTGCCTCAGTTACCATCACCGAACCTCCACCACTGTCAGTTCCTGTTACAGCCATTGACATCTCCTGCACCGGACTTTGTGATGGAATCACTACCGCTATTCCTTCCAACGGTCTCGCACCATATACCTATTTATGGTCACCCAGTGGCGGAACAGGGGCTACTGCTACCGGTCATTGTGCAGGAACTTACACGGTTAACATTACAGATACAAATGGATGTACCGGCTCAAACAGTGCAACAATTAGTGCCCCCCCCCTGCCATTACACTTATTATAAACGCTACTGATGCCCATTGCTGGCAATCTGATGGTGAAGCTACTGTAACTGCCACCGGAGGAACAGGCGCCTATACTTATTCATGGCTGCTCAGCGGTAATACAGGTGCAACCGAAACCAACCTATCTGCATCCGGTAGTCCATACCCGGTTAATGTTACCGATGCTAATGGTTGTATGGTTTCCGGTTTCGCAATTATTGCCGATGTGAGCGGGCCTTCAGCTATTATATCCAGCAGCCAGGATGTTAGCTGCAATGGCGGAAATGACGGTGGAGCTACCGTTAATGTTACAGATGGAATTCCCCCATACTCATATATGTGGATACCAACCGGACAAACAACTCAAACCGCTACAGATTTGTATGCAGGCACTTACACCGCTCAGGTTACCGATAACTTTAATTGTGTTACTACTGTTAATGTAATTATCAATGAGCCACCACCCCTTGTTCCAACTATTTCTTCAAGCTATGACGCCAGTTGTTACAGCTCATGCGATGGAAATGCAAGTGTTGCTGTTAGCGGTGGTACCTCTCCCTATACTTATTCGTGGAATACCTCACCCCTACAAACTACTAATATTGCCGCAGGTTTATGCGCAGGATCATATAATGTTGTTGTTACTGATGCAAACAGCTGTATTGCCAATGCTTCAGTTAATATTATCGAACCTGCTCCATTATCGTTAAGCATCACCGAAACATCTGCCAACTGTTACGACTCTTGTGATGGAAGCGCTTCTGCTTCTGTAAACGGAGGTACTCCACCATATACATATTCATGGAACACATCACCGACACAAACTAATATCATTGCCACGGGCTTGTGTGCATCCACTTTTACCGTTAGTATTAATGATGCTAATGGCTGTATCGTGGTCTCTACTGTAATTATCAGCGAACCATCTCTGCTATCGGTCTCAATTTCATCATATTCCGATGTGGATTGCTATGGTATTTGTAATGGTTTTGCACAATCTTATACCTCCGGTGGTACTACTCCCAATACCTATCTCTGGAGTGACGGTCAAACAAATGCACAGGCAACAGGTTTGTGTCAGGATGTTTATTCAATTATAGTAACCGATAATAATGGTTGTATTGATTCCACCTCAATAACTATCAATGAACCGCAGCAATTAGTTACTTCCATGACATCCAATAATGTAAATTGCTTTGATGATTGTGATGGTGATGCAACCGTCAGTGTTTCAGGTGGTATCCCTCCCTATAGCTATTTGTGGAATGACCCCGGGCTTCAAACCTCCTACACCGCTACCGGGTTATGCAATGGTATGTTTACCGCTACAATTACTGATTTTAACGGGTGTGTTACAACTCACGATATCATAATTACCCAGCCGGAAGAATTGCGACTGGTGGATTCCACTACCTCTTCAACCTGCGGAAATCCGAATGGAGCTGCTTGCATTAGCATTATTGGAGGTGTCGCTCCTTTTACAGTCGTTTGGAACGACCCTGGCAATACAGTTGACACCTGCATTTTTAATGTACCTGCAAATGTCTACAACCCAATAGTTACCGATGGTAACGGTTGCACCTTTTCAATGCCTGTCTTGATTAACGACATTGCCGGTCCTGCAATTGATACAACCACTGTTACTGAGGTTACCTGTAATGGAGACTCGGATGGTACTGCTACAGTAGCGTCATCGGGAGGTACCCCGCCATTGACCTATGTGTGGAGAGATGGAAACGGTGATACTATTGGTATAGGCATGACTATGGATACTATTCTCAATTTGCCTGGTGGTATCTATACAATAACTGTTGCTGATAGTAACGGATGTATTGAATCCAATACCGTTTCAATTTTCGAACCCACTCCTTTGGTATCTGCTATCATTAGCTCAAACAATGTTACCTGCTTTGGCTATTGTAACGGCAGTGCCACCGTGATTGCCGGTGGAAGCATACCATCTTATAATTATCTATGGGATGACCCCAATAGTCAAACCACTACTACGGCTACCGGTTTGTGTGAAGGAAATTATATTGCTCAGGTCTTCGACCTTAATGGGTGTGAAACTGAAAGTCCCGTATCCATCTCACAACCAGATGCTCTGGCAATCTCTCCCATAGTTGAAAATGTAAGCTGCTACGAAGGCGGTAACGGTATGATAACAATACTTACCCCTACAGGCGGAACTCCACCTTATGCATATATCTGGTCACCTAACATTGGTAATTCAGCTATCGTAACAAATCTCATTGCCGGAACTTATACGGTTACAGTTACCGATCTCAAAGGATGTATTTTAGTGGAAAATATCCTTGTCAATGAACCGGCACCTTTAATTGCCCAGGCAACAAGTTCCCCTTCCTCTTGTGGATCTGCCAATGGTGAAGCATCTGTTACATTTGTCGGGGGAGGAATATCGCCATATACTTATCAATGGAATGATTTCAACAATCAAACAACTTCTATAGCTACTGGCTTATTAGCTGATAATTATGAAGTTACGGTTTATGACTATAATGGTTGTTCAATAACCATTCCCGTAACAGTAAACGATAACTCAGGGCCTGTAATTACCCTTTCATTCACTCCCCTGATATGTAATGGTGTTACAGCAGGAACTGCCACAACTACAGTTATTAGCGGTGACAATCCACCCTTTTACTTTCTGTGGGATGACGGGCAAACATCATCAACAGCTTCCGGCTTAAGTGCCGGAACTATTTCAGTTACTGTAACCGATCTGTATAATTGCGTAGCCACCGGTACTGTTACTGTTACCGAACCTGACCTGCTTGAGGTAATTAATTATAATGATCCTGAGATATGCTATGGTGAAAATACCCCGTTTTATGTAATGACTTTAGGAGGTACAGGTGCATATACATATTCCTGGGATAATAATTTGCCTGATACGAACGTACACACGGTTTCACCATTAATAACCACAATATATAATGTTACGGTTACAGATGCTAATGGTTGCACGGCTTCTCAAAGTGTTACTGTAACAGTCAAACCTCCCCTAAGCGTAACCGCTCCTGATGTTACAATATGTGATAGCGAGGATGCTTTTCTTTCCGCAAGCGGCTCGGGAGGGGACTCATCATCCTATACATTCACCTGGAGTAACGGGTACACGGGCAGTGCCCAAACTGTTCCCGGACTCACAAATAATACTTCTTTTACTGTAATCCTCAGCGATAACTGTTCTCTTAATGATACACATTTAGTTGCTATTACCGTTAATCCAATACCTTCAGCGCCAATAGCAGGAATAGATGCTGAATATTGTTATGGGGACCCTGTTACTGATCTTACTGCTATCGGCTCTAATATTGAATGGTTCTCTGATGCAGGTCTTACAACCCTCATCGGGGCCGGCTCATCCTATACTCCTTTTCCCGGTGCAGGCAATAATGTTTACTATGCAACCCAAACAGTCATCAACTGCCAAAGCCCTGCTGCTGACGTGGTCATTGCCGTGTATCCAATTCCTCAAGCCGAATTTGTCCCTGTGCCTGATGAAACACCTATTGTCAATCCAATTATTACATTTACCGACTTGTCAACTATCAGCAGCGGTTCAATTAATGAATGGGAATGGGATTTTGATGACAATACTTCTTCTATAGATCAAAACACGGTTCATGAATACACTAATACCGGGGTATATTACGTATGGCTTAAGGTATACTCAAATAATGGTTGTGTGGACAGTATCATGCATGTCGTGAATATCAAACATGAATATATACTGTTTATTCCAAGCGCTTTTTCTCCTAATGAAGATAATAAAAATGATTACTTCCTTCCCAAAATAATTGGTGTTAATGATAAATTTGAAATATACATCTATAACCGGTGGGGCGATGTGATCTGCGAATATTCCGGGCAATATGACGGATGGCAGGGATGGGACGGCAAGGCAAATGACGGGCAAAACTTCGCTCAGATAGGTGTTTATGTGTGGCTGATAAAGATCACCGACCTTAACGGTATAGAGCATGAATATGTGGGGCATGTTACCCTGATAAGATAAGGGTTGGTGAGTGGTGAGTGGTGGTTTGTAGCTGGTTACTGGCTGCTGGTTGCTGGGTACTGGAAGCAATTGGAAGTTACTTCTCCATACTTGCAGGTAGATTATATTTATTAGTTATTTTTTGACCACAGATTTCACTGATTTTTCCACCTAAGTCGGATCCGCTTTTGGTGGATAATCTGTGAAATCTGTGGTTTCATTATTAATACCCTTTTTACCTGCGGATATCGAGAAGTTACGATTGGAAAACATAAGTCTCTGTATTTCAATATTTTACATATTGCGTCATTCGGAAAGGAGAAAAAAATGCGTTTCACTTTTTGAGCAGTTTTATTACTAAATCGTCAAATTCCTTTTCACTGAAACTTACAAGGTTTCTGTTATTTCTAATATCATCCACAGCCTTAAGGAGATGTTTTCTATTTTCCGAATTCTATTGTTTTTCCTCAAAATCATATATTAAATTAATAATACATTGGCAACCAATTTGACTTTTAAACGTCAATAGTATAAATATATATAAATCGTTGTTTTAATTTATTAAGTTATTTACTTACATTCGTAAATTAAAAATTAAATTTATTCATTAATTTAATAAAAACCCCAATCACCATGCTGACAAAAAACATCACATTCGTTGCCATCACTGTTTTTTTTGCAATGAGCTCTTATAATATCTCTTTCGCCCAGGAAGAGGTGAAGCATCCCGGTCAACCACAGGATCTTACCTTGGAAAAAATGTCTTTTACAATAATTGAGAATGGGAGTGTTCCTGATATAAAACCTTATGTTGATGCATTGAACAATGCAAATTTTGACAAATACCGGCTGCTGGATGGGCGAAGGATCCTGAAATTTAACACAGGATTGCAAGTGGAGCTGTATTCGGCAAATGAGCTTTATGAAAAATACGGCAAACAGGTTGACCACAAAACGGTTCAAAAAATGGGTAGCGATCCGGTTTATAAAAATGAATTTACCCTTCTGCCTTCAGGTCATATACTTGAACAAGTCCCTGTTGAAGGGAAAAAAACCAGTAGGTAGTAGGCAACCGGCAGTTGGTGTAGTGATTCTTTAATAGGTAAACTTTTATAATTATAATAGCAGTGTTTGTCTCTAATTAGAGTCTGTCCATAAAATCAAGGTTTGCATAAAATGAAGCACCAAATCACAAATGACAAATCACAAATAAATTCCAAATATCAATTATCAAATGACCGAAACAGTTTTGGTCATTGAGTTTTTGAGCATTGTGA
>JBDRNO010000198.1:0-13463 GCA_043811005.1 Bacteroidota bacterium
TCACAATGCTCAAAAACTCAATGACCAAAACTGTTTCGGTCATTTGATAATTGATATTTGGAATTTATTTGTGATTTGTCATTTGTGATTTGGTGCTTCATTTTATGCAAACCTTGATTTTATGGACAGACTCTAATTAGAACCCCCTAAACCCAATTATTTCCCTGGCATCCTTTATCGTTTTAGAGGCGCTTTCCCGTGCCTTTTCCGTGCCGTTTTTTATCACTTTTTTCAAATATTCTTTATCGGATGATAATTTGAGTATTTTTTCGCGCAAGGGGTCGGTAAATGTAATGATATCTTCGGCAAGCTGTTTTTTTAGATCTACATAGCGTATTTTACACTTATTATACAATTCATTAAAATGAGCAACAGTATTCGGTGCTGAAACCGCTTCCATTATAGTAAATAAATTTAGTATTGGTTCGGGCTTTTTTTGATTTTCCTTTGCGGGACCGGAATCTGTAACTGCATGCATAACCTTGTTCCTGATAACATCCGGGGGATCTGATAAATAAACTGCATTCTCTTCACCCTCAGATTTCCCCATCTTCCCGCTACCATCCAAACCGGGTATTTTAATCAAAGATTCACCGAAATTAAAAGCATAAGGTACAGGGAAATAATCTGTTTTATACATGTGGTTGAATCTCCTGGCAAACGTACGGGTCATTTCCAGATGCTGCTTCTGGTCTTTGCCAACAGGCACTTTTATCGCTTTGTGAATAAGGATATCCGCTGCCATTAGTACAGGGTATGTCAATAAACCCGCGTTGACATTTTCTTTTTGCTCCTTGACCTTTTCTTTATAGGAGGTGCATCTTTCCAGTTCACCCTTATAGGCATTCATGTTGAGCAATAAGTATAGTTCTGCTGTTTCGGGCAAATTACTTTGAATATATAAAGTAGCAATATCAGGGTCTATCCCGGCAGCGAGAAATTCAACCAGAACCTGTTTGACATTATTATGTAAGTCCTGCGGTACAGGATGAGTAGTTAAAGAGTGATAATCAGCTACAAAAAAGTAACAATTATGCTCTCGCTGCATCTTTACGAAATTTTTAACCGCACCAAAGTAATTCCCCAAGTGCATCTTTCCTGTTGACCGTATGCCACTGACTACTGTTTCCATAAATATGGTTGCTTATAATTTAGTTAACGCTGTAAAATTATACCAATGTTGAATGAAATTTACAAATTAAGTAAATAAAAAAAAGGTCACCAAATAAATTTTTTATCTGTGTAATCTGTGGTTTTTTATTAATATTTTTTTGAGGCTGGGTTTTTATGATTTTCGTAAAAATAGCACTTTCAATCAAAATTCCTACTTTTGAACCATGAAACATATTGTATCGTTACTGCGGTTAGCTTGGCGGGCCTATTTTATATTCGTTTTTTTTATTCAGTTGATATTGGGATTTCCCCTTTTCTATTTTTTCTTAATGAAAGAAAGCTGTTACCCGCTTGCATTTAAACTAAAAAAATTATTCACGAAGTCCCTTCTTTTCCTTACAGGTATAAGATGTTCAGTTAAAAAAGAAGCCGACCTGAAAAGCGATGTTCCATATGTTTTTTGTGCAAACCACACATCATATTTTGATATTGTATTATCTTACAGGATAATTCCTTATTTCTTTCTATCTATGGGAAAATATGAATTATCAAAAGTGCCTATTTTTAACATTTTTTTTAAAAAGATGAACATTTTGGTTGACAGGGGTAGTAAGATCAGTTCACACAGAGCATTTATAAGAGCAGGACAGGAAATTGAAAAGGGGTATTCTATCGTGTTGTTTCCGGAGGGAGGGATACTAAGACGTAGTATCCCGGAATTACACAGGTTTAAAAACGGCCCTTTTAAACTTGCTATTGAGAAACAGGTTCCAATCGTTCCTATAACCTTTTTAAATAATTGGAAGATATTTCCTCACGGTGATGATATTAAAAAATACGGAGGGCCGGCTGTAGCTCATGCCGTGATCCATAAGCCGATTGAAACAAAGGGCATGTCTGATGAAGATATGGTTGATTTAAGGGAGCATGTTTTTAATATTATTGATAAAACATTGAAAGAAAATGAATGAAGGGATGGAGGACGTAAGATGTTTTTTATATTTAACTTTTGTTAAACCGTAACTTTTACATTTTTAGACAATAGGTATTTGTCTTTTATACAGCAACTGCGAGTATTTTTTTAGAAAATTTTGCCATAATCCAGTTAGAACCTACATTAAGTTTACAGATTTTCCTTAATATTTTCTTTTTTTATCAAAAAAACGATTAAGTAATTTCCCACACTCCTTTTCCAAAACACCACCAATTACTTCTGTTTTCGGATGCAAAACATGGTTTTTTAACCGGCTGTAGCCCCTTTTTTCATCTGTGGCACCGTAAACGATTTTTTTTATCTGTGTCAGGTAAGATGCCCCCGCACACATCACGCAGGGTTCGAGGGTAACGTATAATGTGCACTCGTTAAGGTATTTGCCGCCAAGATATGCGGATGCAGAAGTAAATGCCTGCATCTCAGCATGAGCAGTAGCATCATTTAAATGCTCGGTAAGATTGTGTGCCCTACCTATTATTTGGTTGTTGCAAACTATCACAGCTCCTATGGGAACCTCATCATTCTGGAACCCTTCTTGTGCTTCAACCAATGCCTGTTTCATAAAATACTCATCAGAGAACTTTATTAATTCCATAAACATAATTTGAACAAGCTAAAACCAAACAGAAGTATTATTTTATAAAAATAGTTCTTTTTTATTAAACAGTTAAAAATTTAACTTTGGCTTGTCCAAATTCTGTTTGTTTTTATGCACGAAAAAATCAAACTTATCGTTCAGTATAATAACTTTTTCATCATAATTTCGTTAATAAAAATAAAATTTGTAATTTAGAGTGCTTTTTATGAAGGAGAATATTGAATCCCCTAAAAAATAACAAATTTCAATAAATAAATGTATCCAATGTCCAAAATCCAATATCAAACATTATTAAGCTAATATTATAATGCTTAACAGACGTTTTTCAATATTAATTTTCTCCTTTATTGCCTGCTGCCTATTGCCAACTGTCAACTGTTTTGCTTCACATAACAGGGCAGGAGTAATTACTTATAAGTGGGTGTCTGGCAATACTTATAAATTTACGGTAGAGACCTGCACCAGTATTGAACCCGGTGTTGAAGCCGACAGGCCTTTTATAGAAATATTATGGGGAGATGGTGAAAAAGACACACTGTACAGGGAAAACGGACCCGATGATGATAGTGATGGTATCCCTGATGGTGAAGAAATTATAGAAGATAAAGTAAAGTATAATTTATACACTGATACACACACTTTCCCGGGTCCGGGGATTTACACCATCTCTTTTTTAGATCCTAACCGCAACGGGGGAGTAATTAATATGCCGGATTCCTATAACACACCTTTTTATGTTGAATCGGTGTTGATGATTGATCCTTGTATTGATCCTAATAACTCCCCTCAATTAATATGCAAAGATGATTCGGCAATTGCTTGTTGTGACCTGGAAACCGCCTGTGTAAATCAAATTTACATGTTCAGCCCGTCTGTTTATGACCTAGATGGCGACAGTTTGTCGTATAAATTAATTGCTTGTAAAGAAGATATCGGAGTGCCTATCACCGGATACAAGTTCCCTGGTGATGTGCCACCTGGATCTGATTTTACCATTAACCCTGTAACCGGCAATGTTTTATGGGACACGCCTAAGCTTATTGGCGAATATAATATTGCCATACTTATAGAAGAATGGAGAAAAGATGTATGTACGGGAAATACCATAAAGATTGGGAAGATCACCTGGGATATTCAGATCAATGTATTGGACTGTGCTAACAATCCTCCGGAAATTGAGGATTTGGAAAATATCTGTGTTGAAGCTGGAGATACAATTTATTTTACTATAACTGCAACAGACCCGCCATATATTAACCCTTCTGATACTACTGATACATTTCCTGCCAATGAAATTACATTAACGGCAAGTGGAGAACCATTCCTGTTAAGCATCAGCCCTGCTGTATTTACACCGCCATTGACACCTTTAACTACTGTAACAGGAGAGTTCTATTGGGAAACCGCTTGCCCGCACGTTCGGCAACAAAACTACCAGGTTGAGTTTAAAGCTAAAGATGATAATTCTCAGGCAGAATTGGTTGATATTGAAACTATACAGATCACTATCGTTGGACCAGCGCCAAAAAATCCCCAGGTTTTTCCTATTGGCAATTCACTGCAGCTTTCCTGGGATCAGAGTTTATGCCCTGAAGCTATTGGATACAGGGTATATCGTAGAAACGGGTTTTACGGATTTATACCTGACAGTTGCGAAACAGGAGTGCCGTCATATACCGGCTATTCATTAATTACAAACATTAGCGGATTGATAAACACAACGTATCTCGATGATAACAATGGCGCCGGATTGATACATGGCGTAGAATATTGCTACATGGTCATTGCCCGTTACCCTGACGGCGCTGAAAGCTATGCATCTGTAGAGTTTTGCGCAAAGCTCATCAAGGATGTGCCTGTAATAACCCATGTGAGCGTTGGTGTTACCGATATTAATTCGGGTGTGGACACGGTAATATGGTCTGTACCAACTGAATTGGATGACAGTATACAATATCCAGGTCCATATCACTATAAAATATACAGCTCAGCAGATTTTACCAGTGCCGGCACATTGATCGGTTCAACCCCGACAAACAGTGTGCTTGAATTAACCGATACCTTTTTTGTGGATAAAATCATGTTAAATACCAAAGACACACCTCATTCTTATAAAATTAAATTATACAGCGGAAGCGATCTGGTTGGGCCTACACATGTGGCTTCATCTGTTTTTTTATCTGCCAGCCCTTCCGATAACCAACTGGAATTGACCTGGGAGGAAAACGTTCCCTGGACAAATACGGAATATGTAGTTTATAAATTTAATGATTCTTCGTCTTCCTTTGAAATTCTCGATACAGTCAACACTCAATCGTTTATTGTTACAGGTCTTGATAATGCAAAGGAATACTGTTTTTACGTAAAAAGTATCGGGGCATATTCATCTGCCGGGCTTATCAACCCTATTATCAATTTCTCGCAGGAGTTATGTGCTGTGCCGGTAGATACAACACCACCCTGCGCTCCAACCTTGTCGTTGATTCCGGATTGCGAAAACATTGAGAACTTCCTCATTTGGAACAACCCGAACAATTCCTGTGCTGATGATGTTGTTCAGTATAATATTTATTACACACCCGTGCTGGGTGGTGATCTTGAATTTATACAAACTGTTTATAATGCTTCCGATACTACTTTGCATTGGACCCCAATAGGTATATCTTCTATTGCCGGATGTTATGCCATTACTGCTGTTGATTCGTTGATAACCTATTCTTTTGGGACAATCCAAAACGAAAGCGCTTTAAGTGATACTGTTTGTGTTGACAATTGTCCTTTTTATGAGCTGCCAAATGTGTTCTCTCCTGATGGCAATTATAAAAATGACAAGTTCATTCCCTTTCCATATATGTACGTAGAGAGCATTGATATTAAGATCTTCAATCGCTGGGGGCAATTGATGTTTAAAACAACCGATCCCGACATTAATTGGGATGGCAAGAACCGGAGAAACAATGAAGATTGTACAGAAGGGGTGTACTTCTATATTTGCAAGGTAAATGCAATCCGGCTGGAAGGAACTCAAACTTTTGTGTTGAAAGGTTTTGTTCATCTTTTGAGGGGGGAGTATCCTGATACGGAATAGGCGCTTTAAATTCATTTTTCAATAATGAATATTGAAGAACTCAGAGAATACTGCCTCTCAAAAATAGAAACTACGGAAAGCTTTCCCTTTGATGAAGTAACATTGGTCTTTAAAGTTCTGGGCAGGATGTTTGCCCTTACCAATCTCGATGGTGAACTATCCGTCAATCTTAAATGCGACCCTGAAAAAGCGATTGAATTAAGAGAGAGATACCCGGCAGTCCAGCCCGGATACCACATGAACAAAAAGCATTGGAACACTGTGTATATTGACGGTTCTATAGATGATGATCAAATAATGCAGTGGATAGATGACTCTTATGAGTTGGTTTGTGGGGGGTTGAGTAATGTGCAAAAGAAGGAACTAAATCAAATTTTATAAGTGAGTTTTTTAAGGGGCTATATTAAATTAATTTGTAAAACCAGGTTTTTACACAAATATGATTTTTATAAATACATATAAATTTATTTTTCTATTTTCTATTTTCTGTTTTCAATTTTCAATTTTTAATTTCCAATCAAAAGCCCAGTCCCCTAACGCTGATTTCACTGCTAACCTAACTTCAGGGTGCAGCCCGTTAATGGTATATTTTATTGACCTGTCCACAAATAATCCCAATTCATGGTCGTGGGATTTTGGTAATGGTAATAATTCCACCCAGAAAAATCCAAGCGCTGTTTATACTATTCCCGGTATTTATACTGTTATTTTAACCGTTTCAAATTCAAGCGGGAGTGATGTGGAAACTAAAGTGGATTATATAACAGTTTTTGAGAGCCCTTCTGCTGATTTTTCTGCCGATACTTCTTCAGGTTGTACCCTTATAGTCCAGTTTACCGACTTATCTGATCCCGGCTCTTCAGCTATAACTTCATGGCTTTGGGACTTTGGTGATGGATTTACATCATCAGTACAGAACCCAACCTATACTTATAGCACAGCAGGAGACTACTATGTTAGTTTAACCGTTACAAATGCTGAGGGTTGTTATGATGGTTTCATATCAAATGACCCCATTTCGATTACTCTAGGACCTCAAGCTGTTTTTACAGGCACACCCAATACAGGATGTTCTGTTCCTCTATCTGTTACTTTTAGCGATTTATCAGTTCAAGGTTCGGGAGCTATTACTTCATGGTTCTGGGATTTGGGTGATGGCAATACTGATATTGCTCAAAATCCAAACCATACATATACATCATTTGGGAGCTATGATATTACCTTGATCACAACAGATACAAATAATTGTTCCGATACATCCATAATCGGTAATTATATTATCATTGACGATATAATAGCAGATTTTACAAGTAATTCCACTATAAATTGCCCTTACCTGACGGTTACTTTTACAGATTCCTCTTCAGCCAGCCCTACATCATGGTTTTGGGATTTTGGCGATGGAAATACCAGTACAGTTCAAAATCCGGTGCATAATTACGACACTTCAGGAGTATTCACTGTTACTTTGATAATAAGCCAGGCAGGTTGTATTGATACTATTATAAAACCCAACTACATAACTTTCGAACAACCTGTTGCGAGCTTTGTTGCTGATTCAATGAATAATTGCGAGTTTCCTTTTACGGTGAACTTTACCAATAATTCTACAGGAGTAAGTCCGTTACAGTTTTTTTGGGATTTTGGTGACGGCAGTCCTGTTGATACTAACGTAAATCCTTCCCACACATATACCGCTGAGGGGGCTTATAAAGTAAGTTTAATTATGATTGATTCTTTTGGTTGTACAGATACAATAAAAATGGCTGATTTGAATGATTCCATCCTTATTGCAGAACCTATAGCAGATTTCACAGGAGGTCCGCTAGAAGGGTGTATCCCTTTAACGGTGAATTTTACCGATCTAACTATCAGTATTGTTGATCCCATTACAGGTTGGATTTGGAATTTCGGAGATACCTTGTCAGTATCTGATAATACGGATACTTTGCAAAATCCTGTCCATATATATGATTCAATTGGCGATTACACTGTTACTTTAATTATAACAACAGCAAGGGGTTGTACTGATACAATTACAATAATTGATTTAATAAGTACAGGTTATCCTCCGGATTCTGTCTATTTTACTAAATCCGATACAATAGCTTGTTTTGACTCCCTTGTACAATTTACAGATCTATCTGTTGATACTATCAATAACTGGCTCTGGGATTTTAGTGATGGCGGCACTTCAATACTTCAAGATCCAACCTATTCTTTTCAGGATACTGGCTGGATAATGATCACGTTAACGGCTGGTTTTAATGGCTGTAATGATACTTCATTTACAGATTCCATTTATATTTTACCTCCGAGAGCCATTTTTTCAGCAACACCAACCGTGCTTTGTTCTGTACCGGACACTGTTTATTTTACAGATCTGTCCTGGGATGCAGAATCATGGCAATGGGATTTTGGAGATGGAAGCCCTGTTGATACTACACAAAATCCATTTCATATATACTCCTCACCCGGCTTTTATACGGTTAGCTTAACCGCCGGTAATTCAAATGGATGTTCAAATACATCAACATTAAGCAACTATATTGCAGCGCCTGAGATTACAACTGGATTTAATGCCGACACTACCGTGGGTTGTTTTACTCTTGATGTTAATTTTACAGATACCACTACCACAAATTCTTCCATCATCTCCTGGTTTTGGGATTTTGGTGATGGTAACTCCTCTGTACAACAAAATCCTCTGGTTCATACCTTTTCAGATACAGGTACTTATGATATAACTTTAATAACCACTGAAACATATAACTGCAAAGACACATTGGTTAAAGCAGCTTATATTACAATATTCGGCACCTATCCGGACTTTACCGCTGATACCCTGACTGGTTGTGTCCCATTTACCGTTAATTTCACTGATCTGTCCGGGGGAACATCCCCGGTTGTTTCATGGTTTTGGGATTTTGGTGATGGTAGCCCTTTAGATACAACTCAAAATCCAACACACACTTATGCAATCCGTGGTATTTATAGCGTTCAATTAACCGTAATTGACACTAACGTGTGTACTGATATTTTGCAGAAAAGCAATTATATAATTTCCACTTTTCCTTATCCCGGTTTTAATTATAAAACAATAGCGTGTATTAATGAGGATATAGGCATTGCAGATACTTCAACCGGAACCGGACTTGCCTGCTTTTGGGATTTTGGTGATGGTAATACTGATAGTATTGTAAATCCGGGTTTTGCTTACGCTGATAGCGGAACTTATTCTATAAATCTTACAGTTACTGATACCAATGGGTGTGATAGTACTATTTCACGGGTAATAACGGTTATTCCACTTCCAACAGCTGATTTTAGTGCAGATTCATTATTTAAAAATTGCCCTCCCCTAGTCGTAACTTTTACCGATCTTTCAACAGCCGATAATGACAGTATTGTTAACTGGTTTTGGGATTTCGGTGATGGAGCTACTTCTGTAAAACCGGATTCTGTTATACATACTTATTGGACTCCCGATACGTTTGATGTTACTTTGATCGTAACAAATTCAAGCGGATGCACCGATACTTTATATATTCCCGGTTTGATCATAGTACAAGGTCCTTCAGGTTCTTTTACTTTTTCACCGGATTCCGGATGTATTCCCTTAGATGTAACTTTCAATGCAGTAGTTGAAAATGCAACAGAGATTCAATGGGATTTTGGAGATGGAATTATTGATACCTTAAGCGGAGCTTCAGTTGTACATACATATCTGAATCCCGGTAATCCAAGCCCGGCTTTAATTTTAACAGATTCAGCCGGATGTGCCCAATTGGCTACCCCTCCTTCACAAGGTTCTATTACTATTGATGAACTTATTGCATCATTTATATCGAATTCACCACTTTGTGATTTAGGTACAGTTGTTTTTATTGATCAATCATCCACAGTTAATTCGTCAATAACAAGCCGGCTTTGGGATTTTGGTGACGGTAACACAAGCACCGATGTTAGTCCGGTGCACTCGTATGGTGATACAGGCACTTATATAGTTACCTTAACAATTGTTAATTCGTTGGGATGTACAGTAACAGCATCAGAGACAATTGAGATATTTATGGCACCCAATCTTAAGATCTGGGTTTCTGATTTTTCAGGTTGTGTACCTTTTTCTGTTCAGTTTATAGACAGCTCTGAATATTTTTCCCCTTTAACTTATGGAGAATGGGATTTTGGCGATGGTCAAACAACAACATTGCAGGATCCAATACATGAATATTCAGGCAGCGGTGTATATGAGGTTAATTTCACTGCTTTTTATGGGAATGGGTTATGTAGTGCCAGTATCACAGCAGATAGTTTGATAAGAGTTTTTATTCAGCCGGTTGCAGGTTTTAATATGGATTCGTCATTATCTGACTTTGAAAATATTGTGATTTACTTTCAAAATAATAGTGTGATTGACAGCTCGGTTGGGGTACATGAGTATTTTTGGGATTTTGGCGATCCTGACAGCGATGATGACAATTATTCCACAAATGAAAATCCCTATCACACTTATGGTGAATATGGTGAATATACCATACAACTGATCGTGTCGAATGAGGGATGCTCTGCTGATACTGTCTCTCACACTTTTAATATTAAATGGACAAAATTCTCTATTCCCAATGTATTTTCCCCTAACGGAGACGGCATTAATGAGATTTTTAATGTAGAAGGATTCGATGTGGTACAGGTTGAAGGAATGATATTCACCAGGTGGGGACAGAAGATATATGAGTGGAATACTACACAAGGTGGATGGGATGGAAGAACTACAGCAGGTGTTCCGGTATCTGAAGGTACTTATTTTTATATATTAAAGGTGAGGTTGATTGATGAAATTTCTTCCGAAGGCGTTGAAGAAAAAACATTTACAGGAACAGTTACACTGATCAGGTGATATTTATTTCCCATATTGTTTTTTTTCTTTCCTTCATCATTCTTCATTTGTTATTCAATATTCAATCGTATATTTGTATCGCTAACGATAATTTAATCCAAAAATTTACCTTATAACTATGAAAAAACTCATCAAATATTTTTTACAGGGCTTGCTATATATTGTACCTATAGCAATAACCCTTTGGGTTATTTATAAGGTCTTTATATTCATAGATGGGATCATTCTGAAATTGGAAATTCCATACCTGGATATACCTGGCATGGGCGTTATTATTATACTGGTTCTCATAACTTTAGTCGGTTATCTCGGACAAACCATAATTGCTAAACCAATTTTTTCATATTTTGACAATATCATTGAAAAAGCGCCATTGATCAAGGTCATTTATTCTGCCATCAAAGACCTTTTATCCGCTTTTGTAGGTTCAAAAAAGAGATTCAACCAGCCGGTAATGGTCAAATTGAATAGGAATTCCGAGGTACAAAAGCTCGGGTTCATCACTCAGAGTGACCTGACCGAACTCGGCTTAGGAAAAGATAAAGTTGCAGTTTATTTGCCACATTCTTATGCATGGTCAGGCAACCAGTTTATTGTACCTAAGGAAAACGTTACTCCTATTAAAGCTTCTGCTACCACGATCATGAAGTTCATCGTCTCAGGAGGAATAACAGAAATCGAAGATTCACAGGTTTCTGCTTTAAGTGAAGGTACATCGAAAGATTAAGGAAATCTAAGAACATAACTTTGTAAGTTGATTAAAAAAAGATATTATATATAATTGAGTTAATATAAATATGATAATGTTGCTGGGTACTGGTTACTGGTTGTTATGTGCTGGTTACGGAGTTTGAGTATAATATCAACAACCCGTTCGGCTGAGCTCACGCCGAAGCCAGAACCTAGTGCCCAGAACCCAGAAGCAGACGATTAAATGCCACACCTAACGGGTGGCCACCAGTTAAGGTGGCAAAAACATAGATGTTAAAATAAATTTTATTGAAAGCATTAAAATTCCGATACTAAGAAATTAATAATCATAAATACTCTCTTTTAATTATGTAATATATTGAATCATGAATAAACTATTATTAATCACGGCAGTAATTTTATTTGGCTTGCCAATTTTCGCTCAAAAGATCAAAGTTTCTCAATCAAGTGAGAATATTGGAAGCGGTCGCAATAATGCCTTAACGGTTATTATCTATGAAGCTGATGATTCCGAAGTTCGCAAAGAATGGAAATCACTGATGAAAAGTTATAATGCCAAAGTTACTTCGGGAAAAGAGGTCTTCGCGGATGATGTGAACATTCCTTCCATAAGCGGCAATACAATTGACATTTATGCAAAAGCAGAAGAAGAAAGCAATAATACTGTTAAGTTGATCGTGGGGTTTGACCTGGGGGGAGCTTATTTATCGTCACAACAATCAGGATATAACTCAGCCGAAACGATGCTTTATAACTTTGCAGTTAGGATGACTAAAGAGGGGGTAGAAAAACAACTCGCTGGGGCTAATAAAGAACAGGTGAAATTGGAGAAAAATCTCGAAAAGCTAAAAAAAACAAATGATCGGCTGTACATGGATATTGAAAGGTATAAGAAACAGATTGAGGAAGCAACAAAGAACATAGAACAGGCGGAAAAGGATGTTGTTACCAACGGGAAAGATCAGGAGCAAGCCGGAAAAGATATTGAGGAGCAAAAAAAGGAGGTTCAAAAGGTTGCTGATAAACTAAAGGACGTTAAATAACAGCTCCGAAGGAGCGGCATCATAATAACTCATGGCGTAAGCCATGAGTTAAAGACGTCAACCCTGAGAACAATCTCCGCCAAATGCCAGTACCACACAATTGACCACTAATGTCAAAAATCCCAATCCATCAAAATCCAGAACAAAATAGTTTTTCTAATAGCAAAACTTCTCATTCCAGATACAAAACAAGGGTAGTACATATCGGAAATATCCCCCTTGGAGGCAGTCATCCCATCCGTATCCAGTCAATGACAACCACCAATACCATGGATACGAAAGCTACTGTTGAGCAATCTGTGAGGATCATCCGGGCAGGCGCTGATTATGTCCGCATTACCGCTCCGAGCTTGAAAGAAGCTCAAAATCTTGATGTCATTAAAAAAGAATTAAGGAAACAGGGATACAATACTCCATTAATAGCTGATATACATTACACCCCTAATGCTGCCCTGTTAGCCGCCAGGATTGTAGAAAAGGTCAGGATAAACCCGGGGAATTATGCTGACAGGAAAAGAACCGGGATAAAAGAATACACAGATTCAGAATATAACGCTGAACTGGAACGTATCAGGGAAAGGTTTACCCCATTGATCAAAGTATGCAAAGAGCATGGAACCACAATGCGTATTGGCACTAATCACGGTTCGTTGTCAGGCAGGATCATGAACCGGTATGGTGACACGCCTTTGGGAATGGTGGAAGCGGCTTTGGAGTTTGTCAGGATTTGCAGGGATGAGGGATATAACGATATTGTTCTGTCAATGAAGGCAAGCAACCCTTTAGTTATGGTACAGGCAAACCGTCTGCTGATCAGGAAGATGCAGGAAGAGGGGATGAATTACCCATTGCACATCGGAGTTACGGAAGCCGGGGAAGGCGAAGATGGAAGAATAAAATCGGCAGTGGGCATTGGAGCTCTCATGGAAGATGGTATCGGAGACACAATCCGCGTCTCTTTAACCGAAGAACCGGAGTGTGAAATACCGGTTGCTAAAGCTTTGATTGACAGGTAT
>JBDRNO010000199.1:0-10647 GCA_043811005.1 Bacteroidota bacterium
CAAATATCAATTATCAAATGACCGAAACAGTTTTGGTCATTGAGTTTTTGAGCATTGTGATTTATTTGTTATTTGGTACTTGTAATTTGTAATTTTAAAATTCATCCAAACATTCGGACTTTATAGACGGACACTAATTAATGTCCGTCCATAATGTCATTAAAATAGTGAAAAGTCCCAAATCCCAAATTTCCATTTTTGAAAAAATCTTTGACTTTATAGACAGACACTTTTAACTCCCTTTCTCCTCTCTCTTTCTTTGATGATCATTTTTAGTTCTTTTCCCATCTGACCCTCTATACCTTTGTTTTCTTCCGCCCTCCTTATCAGGTAAGGAATAACATATTTTATAGGTCCATAAGGCAAATATTTTGTTACATTATGCCCCCCCTTTGTCAGGTTGTAGCTTATATGGTCGCTCATTCCGTAAAGCTGGGAAAACTCGATGTTAGGATGATCCGGCTTAATATTAAGATTCTTCATACCGGACGCCAAAATCATTGAACTCTCTTCATTATGTGTTGCAGCGCATATAGCTGTTCTGTTAAGATTTTCCAGGCAAATAGCAACCGCGTTATTATAGGCGTCATCAGTCTCTTCTTTTTTCATATACACGACAGGTCTGCATTTTAATTCTTCGCCCCTTTTAATTTCTTTTTCCCAATAAGCGCCCCTTACAAATTTGACTCCCAGGATGAAGTTTTTCGTTTTTGAGTCTTCCAATAATTTATCAAGAAAATGTAATCTATCCCACCTGTACATTTGTAATGTTATAAAAACGATTGGCTTCTTTGAATTGTATTTTTCCATCATCGCCCGGCACAGGTCGTCAATGGCATTTTGTGTTTGGCTTTTTTCGGCATCAATGAGAACCGGCAAATCTGAACGTGATGCGTTACTGCAAATTTCATCGAGGCGTGACCTGATATTCTCAAATTCAAGTTGTTCTTTTTGAGTCAGTTCTTCTTTGTTGCTAACCTTTTCTAATAATTCATAACGAGCTATGCTCGTTGGTTTAAGAGAGACACTGTATACATGAGCGTTAACTTTCGCAAAATCTATCATCTTTAGAATTTCAGTTTTTGTCTTTTCAAAATCTTTTTCCGTGCTCTTGCTTTCAACACAATAATCCAAAGTACACCCGATACCTTCCCTGCCCAGTTTATTTATGATACCGGAACATTCTTCCAGGGTTTCCCCTGCGCAAAACTGGCGAAAAACAGTTGCTTTTATCAGCCAGTTAACTGGCAAATAAATCTTAAGCGCTAATAGTGTAAGTTTTGAGAAAATTAGTGTAATAAATGGATTACTAATTAGCTTAAATACAAAATAAGTATTTTGAAGTTCTTTGTCATCTTTACCTGAAAAAGTCAATTCAAGATTATCAAAGGAGATGTCAGGTGCTTTAGCCTGATTGTCTATATTTGAGGTATTACTATATATTTTTTCGTTATCTGGCATTTTAATCTTTTTTTATATTTAGTTTAAAATTAATTTTGGTGCAGGATACAATTTTGCCTGTACAATTGTAAATGTTATTTCATAAGCTGGATAAGCCAGAACCTAAAAAGGAATATATTCAAACTAATTATATCTCCCGCAAAGCTCGCAAAGGGCGCAAAGATTATTTTTTAAAATATTGCGGGCTTTGCGGGAAAACAAGTTCAATTTTTTACCAAATATTGTCAAAATATTATTGATAAGGTACTATATTAATTCAAATACTTTGATTTGTATTAAAGCCGCTTTTAGCGGGATATTAATTTTTACTATATTTGATACAAGTAGGCAATTGAAATTAGGCAGTAAGCAACTTGTTTTTTTTTGCCAACTGCCTACTGTCAACTGTCAACTTGTCTATTTACATCAACGAAATTATCGTTAACATGTTATCAATAGTGAATTTTTGCCTATATATAATCCATATTGTAATGTACTCCTTTGCATTCTTTTCGCTGCATGGCAAATTTTACAACAAGATAACCAATACTGATAAGGTTTCGCAATTCGCAAAGCTGGGGCGACAAAACAGTCTTGTCATATAATGTCTCAGTTTCCTTATAAAGCATTTCCAATCTTGCCATTGCTCTATTTAAACGGATATTTGTACGAACAATACCCATGTAATCGCTCATTACTATTTTTAGCTCGTTAAGGTTATGAGTTATCAATATCAATTCTTTTGGGTGTGTTGTCCCTTCGGCATTCCAGGCGGGAATATCTTTGCGGAAATTTACGTGTTTCACTTGTTTTATACTATCTTCATAACTCCTATGAGCAAAAACCAATGCTTCCAGAAGTGAATTGGAAGCCAGGCGGTTTGCTCCGTGTAAGCCAGTAGAAGCACATTCCCCGCAGGCATACAGGTTTTTGACAGATGTCCTGCCATATTCATCGGTCTTTATTCCTCCGCAAAAATAATGTGCAGCTGGTAAAACTGGTATCATCTCCTTGGAAATGTCTATACCTATGCTCCTGCATTTTTTGTATATATTCGGAAATTGTTTAATTAATTCATCATTTTTTATCTGCGAACAGTCTAAATAAACATGATCATCCCCCCTGCTTTTCATTTCATTATCAATTGCTCTTGCCACGATATCCCTTGGGGCTAAAGATTTTCTTTCATCATATTTTTCCATAAAGGTTTTACCATCCATAGTTTTTAGAACTCCACCTGCACCTCTAATGGCTTCCGAGATCAGAAATGCCGGGCTTTTTCCTGGATTATACAGTGCAGTGGGATGGAACTGGACAAATTCCATATTTTCAATTCTTCCTTTAGCGCGGTATGCCATTGCAATTCCGTCACCGGTAGCTATTGCCGGGTTGGTAGTGATAAGATATACTTGTCCGGCACCGCCTGAAGCTAACAGCGTTATTTTTGAGAGAATTGTTTCAACCTGACCGGTCTTGAGATTCAACGCATATATTCCATAACATTCAACATCAGGAGTAGCTTTGGTAACTATTTGCCCCAAATGGTGCTGGGTAATGAGGTCAAGCGCAAAATGATGGGTCAATACATTTATGTTTGATGTCTTATGGACCTGCCTTAACAGAGCTCTCTCAATTTCCAATCCCGTTACGTCTTTATGATGGATAACGCGATGAGCAGAATGTCCCCCTTCCTTTCCCAGCTGGTAATCACCTGTTGTCGTTTTATCAAATTCCACTCCCCAGTTAATCAATTCCTCGACCAATAAGGAACCTTGTTTTATAACAAGTTCAACTATTTCCTTGTTGCAAAGCCCGTCACCGGTTTTTACCGTATCACTGATATGTTTTTCATAAGAATCTTTCTGAAAATCCATTACTACTGCTAATCCACCCTGCGCATATTTGGTATTTGATTCGCTCTCGTCAGATTTGGTGATAATAGTAATGCTGGATTCAGGGATGTGATTTGCTGTTTTCAGTGCAAATATCAACCCGGCAATACCAGAGCCAACAACCAGAAAGTCGGTTTGAAACATTTATAGTGCTAGTATCGAAATTTAAATATTATTTTAATCAATTTACGAAGTTATGTCCTTAAATTTCATTATAAACTATCTCATAATCCATTTCCGTGGCTTTCCTCAACATATAATTAACTCCGCAATATTTCTCCTGTGAGAGCTTAACGGCTTTTTCAATTTTGTCTTTATCAAGGTCTTTTCCCGTGAATTCATATACCAGATGAATCCTGGTATAATATTTCGGATGCTCTTCGGATAAATCTCCATTCACCTGCAAATTAAAATCTTTAATTTCTACGCGCATTTTTTTCAGCAATGAAGTTACGTCCATGCCGGTACATCCTGCCAAAGCAACAAGTATTAACGGTTTGGGAATAGGCCCCCTGTTCTCTCCACCTGCATTTTCACCGGTATCGATCATAATTTTATGACCCGTAATATCGGCTTCAAAAGCCATCTTCCCCTTCCATGTGCATTTAACGTTGTGACTCATAATTTGTAAAGTATAAAGTTTCGTTACTGTTCGGGTTACTTCATGAAAGCTCAAGCATTCTCTGTATAGGTAGCAGAGCTTTTTTTCTCAGTTCCTCTGGTACGATCACTTCCGGTTTTTCATATTTTATACAGAGATATATTTTCTCCAATGTGTTAAGTTTCATAAACTCGCATTCACTACAGGCGCATGTGTTATCTTCATGAGAAGGTGCAGGGAAAAGGTTTTTAGCAGGTACTTCCTTCTTCATCTGGTGCAATATGCCAGCTTCAGTTGCAACAATAAATTCCCGGGCGGGGTCATTCTTAACATAATTTAGCAATCCTGTAGTAGAACCTATATAAGCAGCAACTTTCAGGATATGGTCTTCCGACTCAGGGTGAGCAATAATTTTTGCATCAGGATGCTTTTTGTGCAGGTTGAGCAGCTTTTCCATTGAGAATGCTTCATGCACTACACATGTTCCCTTCCAAAGCAGCAAGTCACGCCCAGTTTGCTTTATCACATATTTTCCTAAATTCTCATCAGGGGCAAAGATAATGGGTTTGTCATCCGGTATCGATTCAATGATCTTCACCGCATTGGAAGAAGTGCAAATAATGTCGCTCAGGGCTTTAACCTCAGCAGTACAGTTAATATAAGTTACTACAACATGACCTGGGTGTTCCTCAATAAATTTCCTGAATTTATCAGGTGGGCATGATTCTGCCAACGAGCAGCCGGCATTCAGATCGGGCAGAACTACTTTTTTATCAGGGTTGATTATTTTAGCAGTCTCAGCCATGAAATGCACACCTGCAAAAACTATCATGCTTGCCTCTGTTTTGGCTGCCTGCTGTGATAATCCAAGACTGTCACCTATGTAATCAGCTATATCCTGGATAACACCTATCTGGTAATAATGTGCTAAAATAACGGCATTCTTTTCTCTTTTCAACTTGTTAATCTCGGTAACCAAATCCAGATCCGGATCAATCTTAATATCAAGGTAACCGGCTTCCATGTTTGTTTTTTCTTCCCGTAATGTATCCATTTGTTAATTTATATTATCCCCCCTCAATATCCTGAACCGTTCTCTTGCTTCGACAGTATAAAGACTTCCCGGGAAATTTATTAATAATTGCTGGTATAATTCCATTGCTTTTTCGGTGTTATTGAAATGATTTTCATAAAGTTCAGCAAGATTGAACAGGGCATCATCGGCTAAAATATCATACGAATAATCTTTAACAATTATTTTCAGCAACTCAGCAGCTTCTTCGAACCTGCCTTTTTTTATCATGATCCCGGATTTTTTGTAAATGATCTCATCAATAAGAGAATGACCGGGAAACAGGGATATGATGGAATCAAGAATTTTTAAAGCCAGGTCATCTTTGTTTTGGAAAAATAACAAGTCTGCATTGGCATACATTAACAAAGCGGTTGTTGAAGTATCCAAAGCAGTGTTGTCAGATATCAGCAGTGACAGATTAAGGGCGTCATTGGCAATAAGTTTGGATGTTGAAGCTTTTAATACGTCTAACTGTGCTTGTGACCATTCAAATTCTCCTTTATAGTATGACAGTTTAGCATTCCTGAATTTTGCTTCATGTCCGATCGGTTCATGTTTAAATGCTTTTTCAACTTGTGAATAATACAATGATGCATCCCATACTTCCCCTATTAACAGTAATATATCAGCGAGCTCCAATTTGCATACTGCAAGGTCATTTGCTTGTACCTGGGGCATTGATATGGAATTTTCCAAAATGCTAATTGCCTCATTGGTTTTGTATAAATAAAATGCCTGGAGATGTGCTAAACCTCTCAATAAGGAAACTGTCCGGGATGATTTCCCCAATTCCTCTATTGTTGAATAGTAATTCTTTTCTAATTCAATAAGGTCATCCTCGGTATAGGAACAAGTTACTGCCTCGCCTCTGCATGTGATCTTTTGGTTCATCACATTTAGCAGTTCCATCTTACTGTTAATATAGTGGTATGTATCTTTGCCTTTGGTAATGACGTATTGATAACATTTTATAGCAATATCATAGTTCTTACTTGAAGCGCTTAATTTTGCCAAATTCATAATCCGTTCCCCATCTTCCTTCATCCTGCGGTCTAATGCTTTTGCCTGTACAAAAGCTGCTTCAAAATCTTTTTGTTGAATGTAATACCATATCAGAATCTCTGCAAAAACACTTTTATCGGGATACTTTTGGATCCGTTTAAGAAGCTGTGTCTTCAGTATCTCATTTTTTCTGATATTGGGATCATTAAAGAATTTAGTCTGCAGGGCATTTTGAACTCTTTCCTTAAATGAGCTATTGCTGAATAAAAAATCGAGGTATTCATTTATCATTAAGGTAATTTTACCGGACAGAGCATATATCTCTGCCAACTCAAAAGAAAAGGAATTAAAATCGTTAAAGAGCTTTTTGCCCTTTAAATAGGTTTCTATGGCATAATCGGTCTCTCCCTTGGCAAGAAAAGCATTAGCAAGTTTGATGACCTGTTGCATGTCGGGCATTAATTGTTTTATTGCTCTTTCATATTGCTGTTTGCTTTTATTTATTTCTCCTGATGAATGGTAAACAAACCCCAGGTCAACAACATAATTCAGATTACCGGCATCCTTCTTGATCTGCTTTTTTATTACTTTCTCTGCTTTTTTAAAATCCTCTAATTCCAGTAAGCAGTTTAGGTAGTAGTTATAATAAAAATCCAGATGTGTCTTATTGAAAAAATTTTCATATAATACTAGGGCTTTATCATATTCTTCGTTTTGATAATATTGAGTGGCTAATAGCTTCTCTGTGTTGGTTTGAGCAAAACAGGTTAATGTTAATAAAAGTACTAATAGTATGGTAAATGACTTATACATTATAATGTAAATATAAGATTTTTGATGTTATATAGTAATAACAAAATTCAAAGATCCTCGTTACTGTTCGGGTATAAAGATAAAAACAATTGATTAATGAAACCACAGATTTCACAGAATAAAATCTGTAAAATCTGTGGTTTCATTTACTCCTGAACAGTAACGAGTTTCAATCCATCAATCCTTTAATCCCCTTATATCCTATATCCCCTCCTTAAATTTCTTCACCACTTCCCCAACTTTTGGATTTATTGAATTGAACTTTTCAATTTTTTCTTTAGCCATATCAACATATAATTTAATCTCTTTTTTTAAACCGGAAACAGCTTTCATCTCAGCCTCATAATATGTATTGAATTGTTCCTTAGTGATTATCTCTTTCTCAATATCGTGTTTCAGGTTTTTTAATTGTTCATTTGAGTAAACGATTTCTTTTTCCAAATATTCTTTAATTCTCAAAAAATGCTTCAATGTTTTTTGTATAGAGTGATAATCGGAAAGCAATTTTGAGATATCCCAGGATAATGTATCTTGATAATGAGTTTTAACAAAATCCATGTTGGTGTTGATTTCCTCCCTTATTTTCTTTGCATTTTCAATATTGATCTCCTTCAGGTGCAAGTGTGCTTTTTCTACTACCTGACCTAAGCTGTCAATGGCTGATACTTCTTTTTTTACATCAACATTCTTACAAGAGCTAAGAATCAATGGGAGAAAGATGAATAATTTTATACCAATCGACAAGTATGATTGTATCGCTGTCATTCAAGTAAGTAATAATTTGAGAATTCCCATTCAACTTTAACGTATCGGAATTTACTCATACCTTTAGGCATGCCGCACAAAACCCCTCGTGAATACTTCGTATTTCAAAAACATTAATAAAAAAACCACAGATTACAAAAAATTTTAAATTATCTGAAACCCTGTATAAGAAACAAGCGCTTGAGGTATTTTAATACCTTCCGGTGTTTGATTATTTTCCAACATAGCAGCCAAAATACGTGGCAATGCCAGGGCGCTTCCGTTTAAGGTGTGGAGAAGTTGTGTTTTTTTTGTTTCATCCCTGAAACGGAGCTTTAACCTGTTTGCCTGGAAGGTTTCAAAATTTGAGATTGAGCTAACCTCCAGCCATTTTTGTTGTGCGGCAGAATACACTTCCATATCATAAGTGAGGGCTGATGTAAAGCCCAGGTTCCCACCACAGAGCTTTACAACCCTGAATGGCAATTCCAGTTGTCTTAATAGACCTATAACATATTCCAGCATTTCTTCCAGTGCTTCATAAGATCTGCCGGGATGTTGTATCTGTACGACCTCTACCTTATCGAACTGGTGAAGGCGGTTAAGCCCTTTTACATCCTTGCCGTAAGACCCTGCCTCTCGCCTGAAACAGGGAGTGTAGGCAACTATTTTTATTGGCAGGTCTTCTTCTTTCAAGATCACGCCTCTATACATGTTTGTTAAAGGTACTTCCGCAGTTGGAGAAAGATATAAATTATCTGACCGAAGGATATACATCTGGTCATCTTTGTCGGGCAATTGCCCCGTGCCAAACCCTGATGCTTCGTTTACCAGAATCGGAGGCTGTATTTCCCTGTAGCCAGCGTCCACGGCTTTATCTATAAAAAAGTTTATCAATGACCGTTGAAGCTTGGCACCTTTGTCTTTATATACAGGGAACCCACCACCCGTAATCGTGCTTCCCATTTCAAAGTCAATGATATCGTAATGAACGGCAAGCTCCCAGTGGGGTTTAGCTTTTCCTCCTAAATCAGGAATATTGCCTTCTTCAAAAATAAGCTCATCGTCTTCTGAAGTTTTTCCTGAAGGGACTGATTTATGGGGTATGTTTGGGATATCAACCAACAAGTTATTTAATTCCTTTTCAATATTTGTAAAAACTTCATTAAACTTTTTGGAAATTCCTTTTAACTCAATAGTTTTTGATTTTAATTTATTTGCTTCATCAGCTTTTCCTTTGCCAAACAGCTCACCGATTTGTTTTGAAGCTGTATTTAGTTGAGCCAAAGTATTGTCTAAATCGTTTTGGGCTTTTTTACGCTTGTCATCCAGCTCAATAATCAAATTGATGATCCTGCCAGCATCAAAATTTTTGATGGCAAGGCACTCAATGGCTTCTTTCTTGTTCTCTCTTAAATATGCGACCTGTAGCATTGGCAGTTTTTAATTTGTTGTGAAATTAATATTTATAAATAAAAAAATCCCGGGTATTTCGGGATTTTAATAAAGGTTAACACATAATCCTGTGTCTATAATTTACCCGCTAATTTTCAGCGGGCGCTGATTCAACATATACAAAAGATCTGTCTTTTTTTCTTTTCTTGAATATAACAGTGCCCTCAGTAAGGGCAAAAAGGGTGTGGTCCTTGCCAATACCAACGTTTGTGCCTGGTGAGTGTTTAGTTCCTCTTTGCCTGACAATTATATTTCCTGCCCTGACAAACTGTCCTCCAAAAATTTTAATGCCTAATCGCTTGCTTTGGGATTCCCTGCCGTTTCGTGAGCTGCCCGCTCCTTTTTTGTGTGCCATTTTTGATTTACGATTTTAAATTTATTATTTATGTTTTAGTATCGAAATTCCAATATTTACGAAGTTATGTTCTTATTCCTCTTTTTTTGTTGCTTTTTTAACAGATGTTTTTTTTGCAGTTGCGGATTTCTTTACTGTCTTTTTGGTTGAAGCTTCGATTGCTACTGATTTTCCTTCTGTATCTTTTGCAGGTGATTTTATTTTTGCCTCGGGTTTAACAGTCTCCTTTTCCACAGGCGCTATTTTGGCAGCGGCTTTTTCCTCTATTTTCTCTATTTGTATTTTTGTCAATAGCTGGCGGTGCCCATTTCTAGTTTTATATCCCTTTCTTCTTCTCTTTTTAAAAACTATGACCTTATCTGCTTTAATATGCTCCACTATCCTTGCAGATACAATCGCCCCTATTACAACAGGGTTGCCAACAGAAATTTTACCATTATTATCAATTAGCAGTATTTTATCAAAATTTACTTTTGACTCTTCCTTCCCTTCTAATCGGTGAACAAATATCTCCTGATCTTGCTCAACCTTAAATTGCTGCCCGGCTATATCTACTATTGCGTACATTTGTGTATATTTAATTATATGTTTATACGTTTAAAATTTATAATGTATTGGTATTGTTTTTTTATTTATTGTGAAATTTCAAAAATTGGGTGCAAAGTTATATAATAATTACGATATTTTCAAAAATGTATACAAACATTTGTTCAAAAATAATAATTTCACTCTGGAAATAAATATAAAAGAATTATTTGTTTATGTAGATAAATAACATAATTTTGCACCTGTTAAAGATTTTTTTAAAATTTCAGGGACAAATCTTCTTCGCCAGTTGGCGTATTATTTTAAATCTTGTTCAATTCAATTTTTTTTAACTTGAGTAAATAAATGAAAAAGTTCGTTTTGCTTTTAACTGCTATTGTTTTAATAGGATTGATCCTTTCTGCATGCAGAACTCATGAGAGATGCCCCGCTTATGGCAAAATTGATAAGAAAAAAGTAGAAAAGTCTGTATAAATCAGTGAGAGTTTATATTGTTTTTTTATAAACGAGTAGTTAAAAGAAGTTAAAATTTATCCCGTCCCCCCTTTTATTAGGCTCGTAAAAGTTCATTAATACCCCTGTACATTAATTAGAGTCTGTCCATAAAATCAAGGTTTGCATAAAATGAAGCACCAAATCACAAATGACAAATCACAAATAAATTCCAAATATCAATTATCAAATGACCGAAACAGTTTTGGTCATTGAGTTTTTGAGCATTGTG
>JBDRNO010000200.1:0-4151 GCA_043811005.1 Bacteroidota bacterium
ATTTCTGTAACGTTTCTGACAATATTTGAATACCTGCGGTCTTGATATTCATATAGATAAATTCCAACCATAATTCCAAAAGGTATAGCCATAATGGATGATACTATTACAATTAGGAAAGTTCCCATAATTCCATTGGCAATACCTCCCGGAATTGTCTGATTATTGGCAATGGCACTCATTGCCTGAAGTGAATCAGGAGAGGTCTGTACAAAAAAGTTGAAATTTATCTGACCTGCCCCGCTAATAATAATTTTACTTAAAATAAGAACAATAGGGAGGAGAGTCAGCATAGATAATGCAATTATTAAACTCCGGAATAATTTGTTTTTCTTATTTCTAGCTTCAATGTTGTCCTTTAAAACCGGTAATTTATTTCCTGGCATTTATTTACTTCTTATAAGAACTTCCTAATTATATATTTACCGATACTGTTTATTATTCCTGTTATTGCAAATAAAATAAGGCCAATAGCAATCAGGGAGCTTAGTTTTAATCCGGATGCTTCGCCGAACTGATTGGCTATGATACTTGCCATTGTATTGCCAGTTGCAAAAAGACCTGAGGGTATTACATTCGAATTTCCAATGAGCATTGTCACTGCCATTGTTTCTCCAAGTGCCCTGCTAAGTGCGAGTATATAACTTGCAATTATTCCGGATCGTGCGTTTGGAATAATTACATTAAAAATGACTTCAAGTCTTGTAGCGCCAAGCGAATAAGCAGCCTCTTTAAGTTCATCGGGAACCATCGCGATTATCTCAGTACTCAGAGAGGTTGCATATGGGATTATCATTATTGCAAGGATAATAGAAGCAGTAAATATTCCGAACCCCTGTTCACTAAGCCCAAGACTTATAATAAATGGTCTGAGGGTATAAAATCCCCACAGGCCATAGACTATAGAAGGAATCCCTGCAAGAAGGTCAACAAGTGTACTTAGGATACTTGCTACTCTTGTATTTCTGAAGTATTCAGCAACAAAAAGAGAGGTAGAAAAAGCAAACGGAAGACATATTAAAAGGGCAAGGATTGAAGTGATTAATGTTCCGGCAATAAATGGAAGTGCGCCATAAACCTCTTTACCTTCCGTGGGATTCCACTCATTCGTAAAAATGAACCTCAATCCGAATTCTTTAAATGCCGGAACAGCTCCTCCGATAAGAGAGAAAACTATTCCGGCAGAGACTATCAGAACTAACAGTGATGCACCGAAGAGAAATATTTTTGTAATCTTGTCACTACTCATTCAGTGAAATGCATTTCTTATTTAAGAACCGGTTTCCCGTCATATGTAACTGTCCGGAGAATATTCCTGGCAACAGACGAAGCTTCAGCCGGTAGTGAGGCATAATGGACGCTTTCAGCAATTGCCTGTGCATCAGGTTGTACAAGCCAGTCCAGAAACCTTACAATTGCTTCAGCCTGGGCAAATGAGCGGCCATTGTAGGATTGTTCTTTATAAAGAATAATCCATGTAAAGCCGCTGATCGGGTAAGAGTCCGGATCGGTTGAGTTGGTCACCATTATTCTTGTATCGGCAGGGATCTGTCCCTTTGCCGCTGAACTTACCGATTTAATATCAGGATTTATAAAATTCCCGGAGCTATTCTGAATCAGGGCATACCGGATTTTTTGTGCAAATGCATATTCAGACCCTATATATCCGATAGAACCGATTGACTGACTGATGGTTCCTGCTACTCCCGGATTGCCTTTGGCACCGATACCGGAAGGCCAGTTGAGTGACTTGCCCGTTCCAATCTTCTCACTCCACAACTTGCTTACCCTGGTCATATAATCACTGAAAATATATGTTGTCCCGCTACCGTCTGAACGGTAAACGACAGTAATTTTCATATCAGGGAGTTCTAATCCCGTGTTTACAGCTTTTATCTTTGAATCATTCCATGTGGTGACTGTTCCCATAAAAATATTCTCAAGCAGTTGGGGTGTCAACCTAATGTTCTCAACTCCCGGGAGATTATATGCAATCACAACAGCACCCATACAAGTAGGTATATGAACCACTTCAGCTGACATCTCAGATATCTCTTTATCTGACAGGTACGCATCGGTTGCACCAAAATCCACAACTTTATCAGTAAGGCTTCTTATACCACCTCCAGATCCTATTCCTCCATAGGTAAGAATTATTCCGGATTCTGCACCGTATTTTTTGAAAGCAAGGTTATAGAATGGCAAAGGAAATGTCGCTCCGGCAGCAGTAACAGCTACCTTTTTATTGGTTGACCTTTTTTCTAAATTACCACTGGTATTGCAGGATACTGCCAATGCCAGTATTGTAGCCAAGATTAATGAATTTTTCATACCCGTAAGATTGATTAGATACTTTAATTTAATCATTTTTAGAATTTTATCTCAACATTTAATGCAATTATTGATGTAAAAGATTTTAATTTGTCATTAGGCGACCAGCCAAAGTACGTTGGAGCAATTTTCACTCCGTGGGTTGGCGAATAATCAAATCCGACAATAAATAATTGACCGTCTTTATTATTCCATGGGTTTGTTTCACCGGTCAGAGTTGCCGACCAAAGGTTATCGTACCTGGTGAAAACGCTGAATTTTTCAGCAACAAGCAGTGAAGTATAAACAGAAATCCCTGAAAAATCATGACTATCTACCATCCCATTGTTTTTCTGGATGTTATACTCAGTTCCGGCTTTGAAATCCTTATTAGAATAGCCGGCATAAAGGGCGACTGAAGTTTGATTATAGTTATGATTCATCATATCATAATAACCTCTTAGCACAAATCCTTTAAATAGTCTTATTGTGAGTCCGAAGGTTGTTTTTAATGTACTGTCGGACTGGAGTTTTTTATATCCCTCCCCATTTAAAACTGAGAAATCAAGTGTTATGAATTCTGCGGGTGAATATTCAATGGCAGCCCCAAGATCAGCACTGGGACCGAAATTGTATGCATCCTGGAATGATTTATAAATATAACGATAACCCCATTGCTTCTCCTGTACATTAAACTGATCAACTCCTATCATACCAAAACGGGCAGAGAAGCCATTGTATTTGTAAAGCAGAAAAGCATTCTTAACAAATGCTGTCATCTGCAATTTACCTATACCAGGATCACCAATATCGATATTTACTCTTGATGAGATTTTTTTACTGAAAAAATATTCAAAACCCAGGTATGCTCTTGTAAGTTCAAATGCCTTGGAATTTCCTGATTTGGTAAACGAGGAATTTACGTTAGTGTAAATTAGTACCAAAGGTTTTCCGTAAGGAGTGAAGTCATTGTCAGTCTGTGCATTGACCTCAAAAAATGGGAACCTGATTAATAGTGCCAAAAGGAATATTAATGTTAATTCTTTCTTCATTTTATGATTCATTTCTGATGTTACAAAAGTGAAATGATATCATTACATGGTTGTTAAGTAATAATTACATAATTGTTACATTTTAATGACTCATTCCGCCGGGCTTTAAAGTCCCGGAACTGTTACGACTTTTGTGCGAAGGATAGGGGGCAATGAAATTATCATTAACTTGCGCATCATCATATCAGTTGGCATTATTATGAAGAGGTGCTTTTCGATTCTTATATTATTGACAGTAAATATTATTTGTGGTTTTTCGCAAATAACTTTATTACCCAATTACGTTCTGAAAAGCCATGAGACACTCGAAATTAACAAGATAGAGATAACCTCCAGGACTACTGTTATTTACATGAGCATTGAAAACCGAACCATTGGGGGGTACTTCTGTGCTGATAAGAATATCTTTATTGTTGATCCTGACGGTAAACGCAGCAAGCTGACCTCCTCAGGCGGAATACCCGTATGTCCGGCCAGCTATAAATTCAAATCAATAGGGGAGAGGCTTGATTTCATACTGACATTTCCTCCCCTTAAACAAGGAACGGAATGGATTGATCTTATAGAAGAGTGTGCCGACCATTGCTTTTCTTTTTATGGAATTACTCTTGAGACTGATCTGAATAAAAAGATAGATGATGCTTTTACTCTTGCTGAAACAGATAAACCTGCTGACGCTTTATACAGTTTTATAAGGATCGCGGAAGAAGTAAATAATAAAAACCATGGGATCGAAGGTCTTCTTTATATAAACATCATTAAGCTTGCAAGAGAAACAGGCAATCCTGA
>JBDRNO010000201.1:0-3158 GCA_043811005.1 Bacteroidota bacterium
CCTTTTGATCTCTTAAGCGGCCATATACAGCAACAATTGCTTTATGGTTCCGACTTGCAAAAAGTACAGTTTTGTTTTTTAGCCTAGCATTAGCTATTGCACTTGAGACCACCTGACTTTTTCCAGTTCCGGGTGGTCCAGTAACCACCGTTACATTACTAGTCACTAGTGATGCCGCAGCACGTCTCTGTTCGGCATTCATTTGCATTGTCTCAGCGATAATACCTTCATGGATATAGAACTCTTTTGTAGATGCTTGTTCATTCGTATTATCGGCAAATATATGTTTCAGAGCAGTACGGTTTAGATTCTGAACAGATGTCTTTTCAATAAAGGCTAACTCTTTCAGCAGTGTTTCAGTATATCGTGTTTTGTTTGCTATCATTAAAACTGCGCGATTAAAGATACCGCTTTTAAACGGTGAAGAAATTGAAGTGCCTGTAATAGAATTAATATGTAAAGGTTCCCTGATTTGCTCAGGCATAAAAGCACGCAAAGTAGCAACTAAATTTTCAAGACTAGGAATTCTTTCAGCCCGTTCGGTGCCATATATTTCATCATTAGGATGTGATCTGTTAATGAATCCACAAGCTGACAAGAAACTATGTTGCCTTTTGGAATTGTTATTAAATGCGTACTGCAACCATTTAAGGTTTATTTCAGGACGAGGGTCATCAATAGTAAAAACCAGGTTGCCATTAGCCATTGAGTATTCAACCGGTAAATAAAATACAGGTTGCACAAATGAGGTTTCTGGTTCTCCTTTTTTTTTGAATATATTTAGCCTGTAGCGGATAACCAAGAACTACAGCTTGTTCTGAAGATGCTTTATCAAGATTTTTTATGAATTCTGATAGGTGAGGTCCTAGGATAATATTTGATCGCCATCTCAGTCCATGCCTCGGTTGCCAATGTCCAGATTTGTTTAGATATATATACCTTTCAAGGTGTTGATTAAGGAATGCAAATGCTTCGGCACCTTCTTCATTTTTTATACATTTGCGGTAATAGGAAACTAACCTTCGAAACTTACCCCACTGGCCTTCCTCTTCAGCAGATACTTGTTCAACTCTTTCTGAATAAGCTTGTTGGGTGTCCTCTATAGCCCCATCTATTCGTCGATCAAGTTTGATGCCTTTTAAAATACTTTCTAATTCAGGTGCAGGAGTTGGGGGGGCAATAGATCTGGGTGGGATTATCTGGGAGGTTCCCGCATTTTCTTTTAGGCCTTGACTCCATTTGCCTCTTTGGTACTGAACTTGGCCAGCACTAAGCATACCTCGTAAGCATTTCGTTACTTTATAATCCGGCACAGGAACCTGCCAAGCCCTTAATCTACAGGCAATATCTCTAGCAGATAAAGAAGATACAGAAGAGCTAATTATATTTAATAGAACAGTTTCAAATGAATCAGAGGTGTGAGTTTGAAGGGGCATATTCATCCGTTTATAAGTTTGTATCGTCAAAAATAGAACAACTAAATTTTTTCTTTAATTCATAATTTCAGGTCCAGGCCTGTAAAGCAAAAAAGCCCCATCCCTCATATGGCTGAAGAACTGGGGCTTTATTTTTTTGTAATACTATGACTGGTCACGTGATCCTCCTGTTTGAGGTTCAAAAAACAGACCGAAATTAATTTAAAGCAATATAGATTAAATGAATATGCAAGTCAATTTATTATCTTTTTCGGGATTAAATGCTTGCGAGATACGGTTGCTATTCCCTTGAATTGCGGAGTTGTGATATCTTGCCAGCAGAGCAAATCAAGAATTCAATAAATTTCATGCAGATAGGGTTTGTATATCATAAATTTAAAGTGTTTCAATTTGTTACGTGCATAGCAGCTATATCTTTAACGATTTGGGTAACCTGCCAGCCACGAAATGCTGTAGAAACAACCGAGCCTCTTCCTGTCAGGTCGACCCTTTGGTTGCGCAATTTATTTGATATTCTTCATAAACGAAGCCCTAATTTGCTCTCGCCTAATAAATAAAAAATGTGTGTCTGCTACATAAAAGAGTCCACTTAATGCATGGAAATCCCTCTTCAGTTGGTCAGGAATGACGCTTTTCTTTTTATAATCTAGATAGTGGGATATTGCAGCCCACGCATCTTGTGCTATTGTTCTAACTTGTATTTCAAAAGGAATTTTTTAATTTCCTCTCCCAAAAGGGTTATATCTGTTGTTTTTAGTTTTGCTTTCAGGTGAAGGGACATATATCCAAATATATTTAACTCCGTGTCATTGATTTTGTCATCTTCCTCAAATACATCAAAGTCACGCCGAATTATATTACCTATTTCTTCTAAATCAGATAGGAAAAGACACACAACTCTGAAGCCTATGATGTCGTGGATTTGCTCAAAAGGTTTTTCAATGTTTTTTCTTCTTACTTTGTCAAGTAAGGAGCTGACCTCTTTTATTCTGAAGTTAATCGTATGAGTTTTTATGCTTTTAATTTTTTTAACTAATTCATAATGAACGACCCCTGCCAAACTTTTGTAATTTTCTTGATTATCTTCATATTGTTTTATTATTAATGCTGTATCTATCTTCATTTTTACAAATCCTCTCTTTTGGTCCCAACTACCTTAATCTGAGCTTGAGGATTGTTAACAATGGTACCTGTGGCATTAAATTGGTATTCATCTATTTCGCCAATAAGATTCAGTTGAAAATGGTCAATGTTTCCAAACACGGATATGCTATTGGGGTTATGTTTTAGGACAGCTATGGTTGCTTCAATAGTGTTGCCCCTTATGGTCCAAGTGCCTGAATAATAATAACCGTCATCCCCGCCTAGCAGTTTATCACCATTAACGATTAATACACCACTGCCGTATTGATTGATTGTTGAGATGAACTCAACGGTCCATAAACCATCAAACATTTTATAAACCCCCCATTCTTATTTCCCTGCATAAGCAGTTAGTTACGGTTTATGACTATTACCAAAGATTTCATAATTGTTAACAAAAAAATAGCAAAAAAACAGTTTTTCTAACTGTATATTTCAACAATTTGGATATTAAACAGAAAACCGGATAACCCCATTGAAGGCTATCTCGCCAGACGTTTTGAGTGTAGATACCTTGCCAAAATGCACGTAAGTCAAACGGACAAGTGTGTTACAGATAGAATTTGTATATCACAAATT
>JBDRNO010000202.1:0-3006 GCA_043811005.1 Bacteroidota bacterium
CAATGAAGGTTGTAGCAAAGAAATCTTTTAACAGGGATATAGAGAAAATTGCATCTGTAAAACTAGCAAGAAACGTAAAACGAACTATTATCGAAATTGAGAATGCTGATAATATCCATCAGCTTTCAAATGTAAAGAAGCTGAAAGGGCATGCAAATGCTTTTCGTATTAAAATCGGCAGCTATCGTTTAGGTTTTATTCTAAACAATGGCATTATTGAATTAGTTGCTTTTATCCACAGAAAGGATGTTTACAGGTATTTCCCATGAATTTATCTTCAATTTTTTAATGTATATTCATTGATACCCGGTATCCACTCAAAAAACAAAGGCAAACCATATCATAAAGGTATGAGAAACAATTCAAACATATTTCAGATTTTTATTTAGCTTCCTTGATTCGATTTTATTTTTTCAAGCACCAAATCCGGCAGATAAAATTCAGAACAGCCGTCTATCCTGTTCTGTATATATTGATAGGCATTAATGCCTAATTGAAAGGAGGTGTGGATAATACTCATAAATGCATCCTGAAGTTTTGTACCAAGGCCTGTCATTGTATGTAAATGAATGTCCCTTTTACGAACCTGCCTGCGGGCCGCCAGTTCAGATGCGTTATTATGCAATGGTATAAATGGGAAATCGAGGACTGTAAGTAATTGCTCTTTATTAGAACGTGTCCTTTGTATTTCTTTGTTTAAATCAAAATATGGAGTATTGGGTGTAAATATTTCGTCAAATTCATTTTCGATGAACCGCTTTAATTCTTTGGTCGGATTTTGTTTATATTGCATCATCAAGTCATAGAAACACCAATACCTGTCTTTGAATATTTCTAATTCCTTTCTATGAGAATCAATCAAAGGTGTAAGCTTATTATAATATCGGGCATCGTGTATCCAGCAAAGCATCCGGTAGACTGCTAATAGAATGTACTCTCTGGCGTCATCGGTCACCAAAATATTTGGAGCTGGATAGTCGGTTTGTTCAAAATAATAACCAAGCGCTAATGATTCGACAACCCATTTATAAGTGGTTGTTTTCTTTTTAAGCGCCGGCAACTTCTCTGTAGCAACCATGTCAAACTCTTTTATCCCGATGACAGGTTGTTGCGTGAATATTTGCTCAACAGCCTGGCGATCCTTGGGAGAGATTCTATAGTGGTCTAAAAACTCGACAGCAATTTGATTGTATTGTAAGAATATACCATTTTCAGGCTGTCCTTGCAAAGCATTGAGTATATCTAATCGGCTTTTCCCGGTTTGGGTTGAAAATACAGCAAAAAATTCGGAAACAAAAACATGTGTCCGTTGGTTTTGTCCGTGTACCCTGGTGCCTGTTGAGTCTGTCTGAATAAAGAGGCCATGTAAACCGGCTTTAAGCAGGTCGTTTTTTTCAGTTAGCCATGTCTCGCTATTTTCGGTTAAAATATTTTGCAGTGAACCATCTGAAATCTCTATGCCCATACCACTCAAAAAAGTAATAAGTGTATTCCGTGTAACATCCAGTGCATAATGCATTGTAATACAGAAAGCCTTCAGTGGGTTGCTAAAATACCCCGTATAGGATGCCGGTAGTTTGGAACGGTAAGTTTTATTTTGAGAAGGAGAATACCAAATCTCAATGCGATATTCCGTATTATTTCTCTTAAAAATAATATCCTGCCCGATGACCGTTTCATATCCTTTAAATTGTGCATCATCCGGCAATATAGCTTTATCAATAGGACAATGTTCTGTACTGTCAATTTTGATGATATCCTTTTTCGGTTTTTTCTTCCATTCCTTTTGTTCCCCGGTATGCCTTTCAGATGAAATATCAGGAGATTTGCCGGCATTGGGCAGAATATTTGGTTTGCCTTGCTCTCCTTTTAGCCTCGCTATTTCGTCTTTTAGTTCCTGAACTTGCTTCGATAATGCCTGAATCTGCTGATGTTGTGTATTGATAAAATTTAGAGCCTGTATTAAAGCAAATCGTAATGTCGCTACATCATTTAATTCGTTTGGATCAATGTGGAAAACAGGATTGCTCAAAATCAATTATTTTGAAGCAAAGTTATATCATAGTCTGATTGAATTTTTAGTCATCAAAATAATTTTGTCACAAGGTTTATTAACATTATTTATTTTTACCTTGAATTATTGAGCGGATACGATTCTTCGTTCTAATAAGCGTCATTAGAACTGTTTAGCTTTGTTATTCATTAACATCAACTTGTTGAAAAAAAAACCGGCACCGAAATATCTGAGCGAATATTGTATCTATCTTCGTCAGGAAAAACTAATAACCAGATAAAATGCTATTAATTCAATTGTTACAAATTAATGTTGCAGAAAGTGATGCAGCAACAGAAAAGGCAGCAGAAGTTTCTTTATCCTTTCTGGAACTGGCCTTTAAAGGAGGATGGATTATGATTCCGATAGTTATCCTCTCCATTATAGCCGTATACATCTTTTTTGAGAGGTTTATCGCCATTAAGCAGGCGGCACGTACGGAAAGCAATTTTATGGAAAAAATTAAGGAAGGTATCCTTAATGGGAAAATTGATGATGCACTATCGTTATGTCAATCCAACAAAAGCCCGATTGCAAGGATGATCGAAAAAGGAATTAAACGCATAGGCCGGCCATTACCGGACATTAACGCCGCAATTGAAAACGTTGGCAAACTGGAAATTTACAAGCTGGAGAAGAACCTGGCTACGTTAGCAACGGTTGCCGGCGCTGCTCCGATGATAGGATTTTTGGGAACGGTTATCGGGATGGTGCAGGCTTTTTATGATATGGCGAATGCCGGAAACAATATCGATGTTTCATTGCTTTCCAATGGAATATATACAGCAATGGTTACTACGGTGGCCGGACTGATTGTCGGTATCCTGGCATATATTGCATACAACATCCTTGTTGCAAATGTGGAGAAGGTTGTAAATAAGCTGGAAGTCAACACTTCGGAATTCATGGATTTATTGAACGAACCCGCTTAATAATAACAGCATGGCACTACG
>JBDRNO010000203.1:0-2070 GCA_043811005.1 Bacteroidota bacterium
GTGGAAGCCATGCGCTTGGGGGCATTCAGTTATATTACCAAACCTTTTGATGCAGATGAAGTGATGGCGGTATCCAGGAATGCATTGGAAAGCGAACAATTACATAAAGAAGTCAAGTATTACAGGTCACAGAGAAAAGAGATAAAATTTGACAGTATAATAGGTAAAAACAGTAAATTGAAAGATATTTTTACCATGATACAAAAAATATCAAACAATAATTCAACGATTCTTATTTCCGGAGAAAGCGGTACGGGGAAAGAACTTATTGCACGGGCTATCCATAGTAATAGTCTCCGGAAAGAAAAGCCGTTCATTGCCATAAATTGTGCCGGCATTCCGGACAATCTGCTTGAAAGCGAATTGTTCGGCCATGAAAAAGGGGCATTCACTGATGCGTCATGTCAAAAACTGGGCATGTTTGAATTAGCTCATGAAGGAACACTCCTCTTGGATGAAATATCGGATTTAAAACTTAACATGCAGGCAAAATTATTGCGGGTCTTAGAAGAAAAAGAAGTAAAAAGAGTGGGCGGAACAAAAATGATCAATATTAATGTCAGGATAATTTCTGCAACGAATACTAATTTAATCAAAGCTGTTCAGGATGGTACATTCCGGAAAGATTTATATTATCGGTTGAATGTAGTGCCCATTAATCTTCCTCCGCTGCGTGAACGGAAAGACGATATTCCGTTATTAGCCGGCCATTTTATTAAAATCTTTAACCGTAAATTTAAAAAAAATATCCAGGGAATAACTGACAAAGCCTTGGAATGCTTAATTAACTATACCTGGCCCGGCAATATTAGGGAATTAAAAAATATTATTGAACGATTGATTGTATTGAAGGATGAGGGATTGGTGGATAAAAAAGATTTGCCGTTTGATATTTTTATTAAATGTTACGAAGCAGGGAACTGTAAAATGGAAGGAAGACTAAAAAAAGCATCTGCGAGTTTTCAGAAGCAGTATATTGAAGCGGTCTTAGAAAGGGTCAACGGTAATCAAATAAAAGCTGCAGAAATCTTAGGAATTCACCGTAATGCCCTGTTTAATAAAATTAGAGAATTTGGAGTTAAAAAATGAACACAAGAAAACTGGTTTTTATTTTGTCGGCTGCTTTTTGGTGCTGCTCTTGTTTTGCTGAAACAATTGAATTAAAACCAATTGTGGTTACGCCTAGGCGTTCGCTTCTTTCAATCGATAAATTGACGGATAATGTAATAACGATTAGTTCAAAGGAGATTGAAGCGCTGCCTGCCAGTAATGCCGGCGAACTGCTAAAATTTATTCCTGGTGTTGACATGCAGATAACGCAGGGTTTTGGGCGCCCAACCTCAATCAGTATTCAGGGGTCTGATTCACGCCAGGTACGGGTGATGATCGACGGGATTCTATTAAATTCTCAAGCCTCTGGCCAGGCAGATCCATCAAGAATCCCTGTTGAGAATATTGAAAGAATAGAGATTATTAAGGGGCCGTCATCGGCAGTCTGGGGTTCAAGCCTGGGCGGTGTTATTAATATTATTACGAAAGAGACCGGGGAGAAGCTTATTCCCGACATACAAATTAATTCTTCAGTTGCAGAGTTTAATACCCAAAAAGAAAGTATTAATCTCACCGGAAAGGCAGGCCCGATAGGTTACTGCATGTTTGCAAACCATATGAAATCAGCAGGTATTGGAAAAAAAGATGATGTATTAGATATGCAGTCATTTTATAAATTATCATATGCCGGAGACAGTGTAGGAAAAATAGTAGCATCTTTTGGTTATAACAATGCAGATCTTAACAGTGGTATATTCCCTGATAATACGTATCAGAATCAGGTATTCTTTATTAATTATGGTAAAATCGGCTGGAAAAACAAGATTATGCAGACTAATACTTCCGTTGATTTTAAATATACAAAACAGAATCTTACAACCAAAACATTTGTATCCATCGATGATATTGACCCTTTTTGGACGGTAACAATTAAAGATCTAAAATATCAGCTTAGTATGAATGCAGCCAGGTATCCGCGGGATGATGATGCAATCGTTGTTGGTGCTGATGTGGACTGGG
>JBDRNO010000204.1:0-24281 GCA_043811005.1 Bacteroidota bacterium
GTAATGTGTTTTGAAATATTTTTCCCGTTCTTTCTTCTTCAACTGACAGGGATTTAAAGTTTTCTTTGTGCATCTTAGTGTCTTTGTGCCTTTGTGGCAGGTTTTTTAAGTTTTTTCATGCCTACCCCCGAACAGTAACAAGTTTTTTATCTTTTTTCAATTGCTTGTAAGAAAAGATTTAGTTTTTTCCCCAGAGTTTCCAATTTGTTATGTAAATTATTATACAATATTTCGTTTTTTAATGATCCAGTTTCAAATAAATTCTCCAAGTGGTCTATGGTTTCATCGTTAGAGGCAAGTGAATAAGTAAGAAATTTTATATAATCCTGTTTATACCTTCTACGTCCATAGCCTTCTACAATATTAGATTTGACTGATTTACTTGATCGCCTTATTTGACTCCCTTCTTCAAACATTTCAAATTTAGGAAGTTCCGTTAGACTCATTTTATGTATATCTATGACCAATTCTCTGGCACTTTGCCATATTTCTAATGTTTTATAGCTCATTTTATTATATATGTAAGAATAGACTTTAAAGACTTCAATGTTTGCACTAACTACCTAGTACCCAGCGCCCAGTACCCAGCACCGCTATCTTATTTTTACAACACTTAATTTTATGCTATACCATTCTTTAACAGATTGCAAAGATATATCATTATAAATTATCCAAAATAAAATTTGTCATCTTGGTGTACAGATGCAAACGGGTATTTCCACCGTAAATCCCATGGTTCTTATCAGGGTAAACAAACAGGTCAAATTGCTTGTTTGCTTTAACTAACGCACTGACCATTTCAATCGTATTCTGATAGTGAACATTGTCATCAGCAGTGCCGTGAATAATTAAATACTTTCCTTTTAATTTTTCAACGTGGTTCACGGGTGAATTATCATCATACCCATCGGGATTTTCCTGTGGCGTTTGCATATACCGTTCAGTGTAAATAGTATCATAAAATCTCCAGCTTGTAGAAGGTGCAACTGCAATACCCAGTTTAAAATAATCCGCTCCTTTTGTCAGGCATAGTGATGTTAAGTATCCTCCGTAGCTCCATCCCCAGATCCCGAACCTCTGTTTGTCAACATAAGGTAATGTCCTTAAATATTTTACCACCTCGATCTGGTCAATTGTCTCCAATTTGCCTAGTTCCTTATAAGTGCATTTTTTAAAATCGGCACCTCTTGCTTCGGTTCCCCTGTTGTCAACAGATACGATAATGCACCCCTTTTGAGCTAACATTTGGTGCCAGAGGTAATTATTTTGGTTCCAGCTATCTCTTACGGTTTGCGCCCCTGGACCTCCGTAAACATACATCATTACAGGGTGTTTTTTTGTTGAGTCAAAATTTGAAGGTTTGATCATCCAGCCGTTCAATTCAATCCCTTCAGAGGTTTTGAAATTAAAGAATTCTTTTTTACTGATGAGGTATTGTTTAAGTGTTTCTTTGAGATTGCCATTATCTTCCAAAATCCTGATCTGTTTACCAGCAGCGTTATGTAATGTTATAAAAGCCGGTGTGTTTGCATCAGAATGATTGTTGATATAGTACTTAAATCCTTTGCTGAATTGTGCATCGTTTTGTCCTTTTTTGTCCGAAAGTTTTTTCTTGCCTTTTCCATCAATTTTTATGGAATATATATCTCTTGCCATAGGAGATGATCCGGCTGATATGTAAAACAGGGTTTTCGTATGCTCGTCAATGCCTTTGAATTTAATTACATCCCTGTTTCCTTTAGTTATCTGGTGCATCAATTTACCTTTTAGATCATATAGGTAAATATGGTTATAACCATCACTTTCACTCGTCCGGATGAAGTGTTTTTTGTCATCAAGAAAAGTCAGATCATCCGTAATGTCAATGTATGTATCACTTTCTTCGGTCAGGATGGTCTTTGTTCCTCCTGTTGAAGTATTGGCAAGAAGCAGTTCCAGTTTATTCTGATGGCGGTTCATTCTTTGAATTGAGAGAAAGTCAGGGTCTTTTGTCCATTTGATCCTCGGAATGTATTCGAAATCACTGCCGAGGTCAGCTGTTATAGTAGATTCATTTATTAGGTCATAAATGTGAATGGTGACTTTTGCATTTTCCTCACCTGCTTTGGGGTATTTGAATTTGTAATTTTCAGGGTAAAGAGTACCGTACATTACCATTGAGAACTCTTTAACATTACTTTCGTCAAAGCGGTAATAAGCGATTTTAGAACCGTCAGGCGACCAGAAAAATGCCTTATCAAAACTAAATTCCTCTTCATATACCCAGTCAGTTGCCCCGTTGATTATTTGGTTATAAATTCCATCTTTAGTGATCTGTATTTCCCTGCCGGTTCCCAGATCCTTGAGAAAAAGGTTGTTTTCCCTTACAAATGCTGCTTTTGACCCCGATGGAGAAAAGGTGGCATATCTTTGTTTAGATCCATCCGACAGAAGGGTCAGTTTCTTATTCATCCTGTCCCATACGTAATTTTTTTCCCTGGTAGAATGACGGTAGATATGTTCGATTTCAGTGGCTATCAATATCTTGTTTTCATCAGAACTGAATTGGTAATCGTCAATAGATATTGTGTCCTTTGTTTCTCCCACTACCAACCATTCTGATCTTAAAATTGTGTCAGATACTTCTCCGGTTTCGTATTTGTATTTGATTATATATGATGTGCCTTTTTCTCTGGCAAGTGTAGTATAGTGTATCCCGTCTTTCATTGATCTTACTCCGAGTATTGTTTTTTGCTGGAAAGTGTTATTTTGCCAAATATCTTCAAGGGTTATCTCCTTTTTTGTATCACGTTGTTGTGGGTAAATTATCTGGCAAGACAGCAGAAATAAGAATGTTGAAAGTAGAAACCGGATCATAAATGCGAAAAATTTACAAGTCGACATCCGATAGCTCCCGATCCCGATAACTCCCCATAGCTATCTGGACGGATTGACAGTCAGTAGTTATCTATTTATTTTTTGCCAACTGCCTACTGCATATTGCCAACTTGTTTATTAGCATCAAAAAGAAAATAAATTCCAAAAAAATTAATAAACTTGATTTCGTTAATTAAATATTTTGGGTAGGCAAAAATAATATAATATTTCCGGTTAAGAAAACTCATGCTGAAATTTCAGCACAATTAAAGATTTATTACTTACATTTGTGATACAAAAAAAAAGATATTTTATAATTAAAATTTACCTTTCAATCTTTTTTTATCCTTGAAATATGAAGAACCTTTTTTCCATATTCCCATTTTCCCTAATTTCCTCTATTCCCCCTATTCCAATATACTTCTTTATTCTTCAGTCATTATTCCTTATTCAATTAATATTTGTTTTGCCAGCTTTTTCACAAACATCAGCAAATGAATATTTGGGGAGTGGTAATTTTAAATTACTATCAGAAGATTATATGGGCGCCCTTGAGGATTTTAATAAAGCGATAAAGTTAGAAAAGAATGATGCCGGAGCTTATTATGCAAGAGGAATAGTTAAAACCGAATTAGAAGATTATAAAGGAGCTATATTTGATTACAATATAGCATTATGGTTGAACCAATTAGATAATTCCTGGGTTTATTACAGAAGGGGTTATGTTAAAGGTAAGCTAGGAAATTATTTAGAAGCTTTATATGATTACAACGAATCAATAAGATTAAATCCTGATATTATTGATGCTTATTATCAAAGAGGTATTTTAAAATTCGAATTAAAAAATTATACTAGAGCTATTGAAGATTTTAATAAAACTATAGAACATAAACCTGATTGTGCAGAAGCATATTATAAAAGGGGAATCTCTAAAAGTAAATTAGGTGATAAAATTGGAGCTTTGCATGATTACAACAAATCGTTAGGAATAAATCCTGATATTACCGATGTTTATCTTCAAAGAGGAATACTTAAACTCAGCTTAAGAAATTATTCCAGGGCAATAGAAGATTTTGATAAAGCTATAGACATAAATCCTTATTATGCAGATGCATATTATAACAGAGGTATAGCTAAAAATAAATTAAGTGATAAAGACGATGCTTGTTTGGATTGGAATATAGCTCTTGATTTGGCACATGAATTGGCTTATGACAGGATTGAACAATATTGCAAATAGATAATTTTAAATAAGAGAGGGAAAGAAAAAATCGCCTAAACAAAAGCCCCGACCAATCATATTGCAATTTTGAGATAGAGAATTTTATAAAATTATTCGTATATTAGTAAAAATTCCCGGTTATACATCAGGGCAAGCTGTTTTTCGTTGATATGTTTTTTAATAAACTCACATCCAGCCACATCTCAAGATTTAAAGAGATCTTGGGTTCCAGCCATGTCCTTTCTGATGATGAAAATATAGAGAAATATTCCCGGGATGAGACCGAAGACCTGCAATTCCCGCCTGAAGTTGTTTTAAAACCCCGTAAAGCAGAAGAAATTTCAGAGATACTTAAGATTTGTAATGATGAACTGATCCCGGTTACGCCAAGAGGAGGCGGGACCGGACTAAGCGGAGGTGCTTTGCCCGTTTTAGGTGGTGTGGTCATTTCTATGGAGCGTTTTAATGAGATAATTGAAATAGATGAACGCAATCTGCAGGTATGCGTTGAGCCGGGCGTTATCACACAGGTGCTTCAGGATGCGGTAATCGAAAAAGGACTGTTCTATCCCCCGGACCCTGCGAGTAAGGGTTCTTGTTTTATCGGAGGAAATATTGCAGAAAATGCCGGAGGACCAAGGGCGGTAAAATACGGGGTTACCAAGGATTATGTTTTGAATTTGGAAGTTGTTATTCCAACAGGAGAAATAATATGGACAGGTGCAAACGTTCTTAAAAATTCAACCGGCTATAACTTAACTCAATTGATGGTTGGGAGTGAAGGAACTTTGGGTATTGTTACCAAAATAGTATTACGGCTTATTCCGTATCCCGCAAGAACAATGCTTATGCTGGTACCATTCTTTTCTGCAGAGAAGGCATGTGAGGCAGTATCTGCTGTTTTTAGAGCAGGGATCACTCCTTCTGCCCTGGAATTTATGGAACGTGATGCAATTGATTGGGCATTAATGTATGTTGATAAGCGTGACACGGTTTCAAACCGTGCCACGGATCAAAACCGTGCTACGGTTGATATAAAAGATAATATAAAAGCTCATTTACTCGTAGAGGTTGATGGCAATGACGAAGAAGTGATGTTCAAAGAATGTGAAAAGATCACAGAAATAATGGAACGGTTTGGATGTGATGAGATACTTTTCGCAGATACTGCCAGGCAGCAGGAAACACTTTGGGAATTGAGAACTAATGTGGCAGAGGCAGTAAAGAGCAATTCAGTATATAAGGGAGAAGACACCGTTGTGCCGAGAGCCGAATTGCCGGAATTATTGAAGGGAGTGAAGGAAATAGGGAAGAAGTATGGGTTTAAATCCATTTGCTATGGACATGCAGGTGACGGTAACATGCACGTGAATATCATCAAAGGTGAAATGAGTGATGAGGACTGGAATATTAAAGGGACAGGGGTGGGGCTGGGAATGTTGGCTAAAGGTATCAGGGAAATATTTGAACTATGCGTTAAGCTTGGCGGAACTATTTCCGCTGAGCATGGCATTGGTTGGGTGCAGAAGGAATACCTGGATATTGCCCTTGCCAAAAAACAAATTGAACTCCAAATAGAAATTAAAAAAATATTTGACCCTGTTGGAATATTAAACCCCGGGAAGATTTTTTAATGACTTTCCAAATAACTTTCCTTATAACTTAACTTTTCATAACTTAACTTTCCCAAAGTTTTAAACTTTGGGAAAGTTGCATGCATGTTTTGCAACTTTTCCATTTTCATTTCGTATAAGTAATTATTTAATATTTATATATTAATGCAACTTATTAGATTAATTAACGCCTTAATAATAATAAATTATTAAAGTTTTATAAAACCAAATTTCCTCTTGTTGAAAATTTTAAATTGCACTAATCTGATTAAGTTATTAAAAATAACAGTATTATCAGTAGTGATGTGCTCCTGTGTGTTAAATTCCAATGCTCAGTATTGCACACCCACAGCGAATTGCAGTGATGGCGATCTGATTAATAATTTTATATTTAATACCATTTCAAATCTTAATTCAGGTGGTAGTAATTGCTATTCAAACAGCTACATCAATACCGGCTTGTCAACAACCGTTACAATTGGAAATATATATGCTATTTCAATGCAAAGCGGTTCTGCCTATCCCCAAGGTTTTGGTGTATGGATAGATTATAACCAGGATGGTGATTTTGATGACACCGATGAGTTCATATACGCCTCACCTAACTCATCCTATTCATGGTTTACTGATTCTATTATTATTTCCTATATTGCAACACCAGGAACTACAAGGTTAAGGGTCAGATGCAATTATGCTTCAACTGTTTCTGCCGGTGAATCCTGCTCGGCTTTCACATGGGGTGAAACCGAAGACTATAATGTTACTCTCCAGGCAAACACATCCCCACCTCTTGCTGATTTTAGCGCTGATTATACTTATTCATGTAACGGGACAATTAATTTCTATGACCAATCCCTGAATGTCCCAACAAGCTGGTTCTGGGATTTTGGTGACGGCAATACCGGTACTGTTAAAAATCCTTCACATACATACACAATTGACGGGACTTACACTGTTTTCCTTTCTGTGAGCAATCCTTATGGTAGCGATTCCATCACTAAAACAAATTATATTACAGTGTCAATAGGAGGGCCAATTTCCGCTTCTTGTACCCCGGCAATTATTGATCCTAACTATGGAATAGGAATTTATAATGTGTCATTAAATACAATTAATATTACTTCTTCAGGTGATGATGGATACCAGGACTATAGTTGCACGGCACAAACCAATGTTATTGCCGGTCAGAGCTATTCCATATCAATCCAAACCGGGTCTTCCTATGAAGAAAATGTTCGTGTATGGCTGGATTATAATAATGATGCCGTGTTTGATACAATAACCGAATTGATCTTCTCTTCTGATAATGTGTTAACGAACCATTCGGGTACAGTGATAATCACCGGATCGGCTGTGCTCAATACTTCCTTACGGATGAGAGTTGCTACCGAATATGCACTTATGTCCCCTCCATCACCATGTAATGATATCATGTATGGACAAGTTGAAGATTATTCAGTTACTGTTTTGGAAAACACCAATCCACCCATAGCCGATTTTACTGCCGATTATACTTACACATGCAACGGAACAATCAATTTTTCAGATCTATCCCTCAATGTCCCAGCCAACTGGTTCTGGGATTTTGGTGACGGAAATACCGGTACTGTTCAAAATCCTTCACATACATACACGGTTGACGGGACTTATACGGTTTTCCTTTCTGTGAGCAATCCTTATGGCGCTGATTCCATTACTAAAACAAATTATATTACTGTAGCGTTGGGAGGCCCTGTTAATGCATCCTGCACTCCTGTTACCTCCGCCTGGTGTTGTGACATGGGCATATACAATGTAACGCTTAATACTATCAATAATTCTACCGGCAATGGAGTTGATGATTACCATGATTACAGTTGTTCAGAACAAACCAATGTTATTGCAGGTCAGAGCTATTCCATATCAATAGAAACAGGGACCGGTTATGAAGAAAATGTTCGTGTTTGGTTAGATTATAATAACGATGCCGTATTTGATGAAATAACCGAATTGATCTTTTCTTCTGATTATGTATTAACGTACCATACCGGAACGGTGGTTATTTCAGGGACTGCTATACTTAATACTTCTTTGCGCATGAGAGTTGCCTCTGATTATTACTATGAGTCCCCGCCTTTGCCTTGTAATGATGTTATGTACGGACAAGTTGAAGATTACTCTGTTATTGTTTTGGAAAATACCAATCCACCCATAGCCGATTTTACTGCCGATCAAACTTCCACGTGCAATGGAGTAATTAATTTTTCTGACCTGTCCCAAAATGTCCCAACCAACTGGTATTGGGATTTTGGTGACGGTAATACCGGTACTGTTCAAAACTCTTCACATACTTACACTGCTGATGGGACTTATTCGGTATCACTTACAGTAACCAATCCTTATGGCGCTGATTCCATCACCAAAACAAATTATATTACAGTAACTTTGGGTGGTCCCATTAATGCAGCATGCACTCCTGTCACCACCGACTATTGTTGCGGCATGGGCATATACAATGTTAGCTTAAATACCATCAATAATTCTACAGGCGATGGAACTGATGGTTACCAGGATTACAGTTGTACAGCCCAAACCAATGTTATTGCAGGTCAGAGCTATTCCATATCAATCGAAACAGGGACCGGTTATGAAGAAAATGTTCGTGTATGGTTAGATTATAATAGCGATGCTGTATTTGATACAATAACGGAGTTGATCTTCTCTTCTGATAATGTATTAACGTATCATACCGGAACAATAATTATCTCAGGCACGGCTGTGACTGATACCCCTTTACGCATGAGAGTTGCCTCTGATTATTACTATCAATCCACGCCTTTGCCTTGTAATAATGTTATGTACGGACAAGTTGAAGATTATTCGGTTACGATTTTTGAAAACACCAATCCCCCCATTGCTGACTTCACTGCTGATGGAACTGCTACCTGTGATGGAGTGGTTAATTTTACCGATCTTTCCGTCAATGTTCCAACATCCTGGTTATGGGATTTTGGTGACGGGAATACTTCTTCGGTTCAAGATCCCTCACATACTTATTCATCAAATGGAATTTATACCGTAATACTGACCGTAAGTAATTCTTATGGAAATGATTCTGAAACCAAAGTGAATTATATTTCAGTTAATGACGGGCCAATACCTGCTTCCTGCACGCCTCTTACTGATAATTATTGCTGTGGAATGGGAATTTCCAATGTTACATTTAATTCTATTAACAACACCACTCCTGATGGCTCGGAAAACTACCAGGATTATGTTTGTTCTTTTGGAACAAATGTAATTATAGATCAAACATATTCTATTTCCATACAGACCGGTTTTTCTTATGAGGAAAATGTCAGGGTTTGGATTGATTACAATAATGATGGCGTTTTTGACCCGGCGACCGAACTTGTTTTTGCCTCTGACAATATATTAACCTATCATTCTGGAACCATAACCATTCCTTCATCAGCGGTAGTAAATACTTCATTACGGATGCGCGTAGCATCTGATTATTATTACGAACCCGCCCCCACACCTTGTAGTAATGTATTTTACGGGCAGGTTGAAGATTACGGTATCACTATTCTGCCAAATACCATTCCTCCTATAGCGGAATTTGATTATGAAATATTAAATATATGCCTTGGAATTGTAAGTTTTTCCGATCAATCAACATATAATCCTTCATCATGGTACTGGGATTTTGGTGATAATAATGGGTATTCCACTTCGCAAAACTATTTTTATTCTTACAGCTACCCTGACACGTTCACTGTTACACTAATTGTTACCAATCCCTGGGGAAGCGATACCATGACTCAGCAAATTGAAATTAATTCCGTATTAGCTGATTTTTTTGTTAGCAGTAATCCGGTTGTTGTTGGCGAAATTGTAAACTTCACCGATAACAGCGCAGGCGCTGATACATTAATTTGGGATTTTGGTGATGGATACATGTCCAATATACCAAACCCCCCTCATGCATATACCGATACCGGTATTTATACTGTTACTTTGACCGCTTCCAATACCGGTTGCATTTCCCAGAAACAAGCTGAGATCAAAGTTGTTTTAACCATGGGTGTTGGATCAATTAAGGCTGCTGAAGGATTTGAAATATACCCCAACCCTACAACAGGTAAATTTACGCTTTTAATGCTGCCCGATGTTGTAAAGACCGAAACAAGTGTTTATTTATACAATATTTTGGGTAAGATGATTTACAATAATATTAATATTGAAAAATCTTACCTAAATATTGACATTTCAGACCACGCCAATGGTGTTTACTTTATTAATATCTCTAATAACTATTCCCAGAGGATAGGGAGGATAATTAAACTATAATAATCATGAAAAAGCTGATTTTAATTATCCTTATATTCAACATTCAATACACAATACACAATAAACAATCAAAAGCCCAGCCCGGCACGGTAATAACCCACCAGAAGATAAGCGATACCCAGGGAAATTTTACAGGTATCCTTGACAATAGCGACTATTTTGGGGCTTCAGTTGCAAGTCTTGGCGACCTTGATGGTGACGGAATAAATGATATTGCCGTAGGAGCAGTATTAGATGATGACGGAGGAACAGATAGGGGCGCAGTTTGGATATTGTTTTTAAATTCAGACGGAACAGTAAAGTCACATCAAAAGATCAGCAATACAGAGGGTGGTTTTACCGGCACACTTGATAATTCTGATCTTTTCGGTGTTGCCGTAGCGCCACTGGTAAGTCTTGGCGACCTTGACGGTGATGGGGTGACCGACCTTGCAGTTGGGGCGGATGTAGATGATGACGGAGGATATAATCATGGCGCAATATGGATATTGTTTCTAAATACTGATGGAACCGTAAAATCACATCAAAAGATCAGCGATACCGAGGGAAATTTCACCGCAACATTCAGTAGCTACAGCAGATTTGGGCAAGGAATAACCTCAATTGGCGATCTTGATGGTGATGGCGTTACCGATGTTGTAGCAGGTATGCCAAGAGATGATAATGACCGGGGAGCGGTATTTGTGCTTTTTTTGAATCCTGACGGAACTGTAAAATCCTATCAAAAAATAGGCAGGTCACAAGGTAACTTCACAGGTGTTTTAAATTATGATGTCCGGTTTGGCAATTCCGTTACCTCATTGGGCGACATAGATGGCGATAGTATCGTTGACATAGCTGTCAGTTCATTCTGTGATGGAGATGGAGGATACCGCAAGGGGGCGGTATGGATCTTGTTCCTGAATTCAGACGGAACAGTTAAATTACATCAAAAAATAAGTGATACACAGGGCGGGTTTACAGGACTACTGGATAATGACGACCGCTTTGGCTCTAATGTTCACTCGCTCGGGGACATTGATGGAGATGCTGTTATGGATATTATTATCGGTGCAAACCTTGATGATGACGGGGGTTATAACAGGGGCGCTGTTTGGATACTTTTCTTAAATTTTGACGGAACAGTAAAAGACCATCAAAAGATCAGCCATACCGAGGGCTATTTTACCGGTGTCTTGGATGATGATGACAGGTTCGGAAATTCTGTATCGGTAATAGGAAATATAAACGGTGGAGAAACCATTGACGTGGTAGTTGGAGCGATCCTTGATGATGATGGCGGGACGGACAGGGGAGCGGTGTGGATACTGTCTTTGGAGAGGGTGCCGCCTGACGCAACCTGCTGGACAGGGAGCACAAGCACAAACTTGGATGATGATGCCAACTGGACAAACGGAAAACCCGATTCGGCAAAGCAGGCATTTATTGGAAATGTATATTTTACAGGTCCCTTCGAACCTGCTTTGGCAACCGGCTCTCCTGCAACCTGCAAAACACTCATATTAGGAGATTGGTCAATTCCCGTTACACTTACATGCGGTAATACTCAATTAAATGTTATGGGAGACATACTAATTGGCACCAACGGAACATTAACCGCAGCCAATAACCAGATCTTTGTTCAGGGAAACTGGACAAATAATGGAATTTTTACAGCAGGTACCGGTACAGTGACCTTTAATGGCACAAATACCCAAATCATACTTAAAACCACAAGCGAAGAAACGTTTTACGACCTAACCATTGACAATACAGGCGGAGAAATTGACCTGTCAAGCCCTGTTGCAGTTAATAACTGCTTAACGCTGATTAACGGTATTATAAATACCACAGACACAACCATCCTGGTCATTAAAGATAATGCAACTGTAACAGGGGGCTCGGATGCAAGTTTTATATCAGGGCCTGTTAAAAAAATTGGCGATGATACCTTTACCTTCCCAACAGGAAAGGGAACAAATTACCAGCCCATTTTTATATCTGCACCATCTTTAATAACAGATGTATTTACTGCTGAATACTTCAATAATGATCCTTTGTCGGAACCGGCTTTTTATGCTTTTTTCAACGTACCAAAAGATTCCACTTTGCGAAGTATAAGCGATTGTGAATACTGGAAACTGGATAGAATTAACGGCACTTCTGAGGTTTTTGTTACTTTGGGCTGGAACCAAAACAGTTGTAAAATAATTCAATTACAAGATATGAGAATAGCCGGCTGGAATGGTAGCAAATGGATTGACCAAGGTAATGGTGGAACAACAGGAGATACTGCTAACGGGACTATTACCGGCAGCAATAACTTAAATGTATTCGGGTTTTTTGCTCTTGCCAATTTTCGTTCATTGGAGGATACATGCCCGGTAATCCCGCAGTGCGATCATGTATGTAATGGCGATTTTGAGGCATTCAACAGTATTCCATGTGGTCTTGGCTCATTACCCGAAGCTACCAGATGGGATCAAAATGAGGATGCTGAATACCATCATACCGGAAGTAATATGGGCTGCTCTTCTCATGCACCGGACAATTTTGCCGGTTTTCAGCAACCCCGCTCAGGGGATGCTTATATTGGCATCGTTACATTTGTAAGCACAAGGGCTAATGCCAGGGAATATGCTTTTCAACAGCTTGCCACCCCTTTAACTGCTGATAATACATACTGGGCACAAATGTTTGTGAGTCCGGCATCTTTTGGTTGCCATAATTTTATGACGTCAGGTATAGCTGTTGACGGTTTGGGTATGGTATTTACACCTGGTAACATTAATAATAATCAGATGAATGTTATTACACCTCTTGCTCCCTTTGATGAAGTTCAAAATCCACAGGGAAATATAATTGATGATGACACGATATGGACTGAAATTTCAGGATGTTTTACAGCCCAGGCAGATTATGATTTCATTACTATTGGAAATTTTCATAATGACGCAGCCACAGATACACTGGAAATAAATCCTCTTGATTTTTGCCCCGATAGTGCAACCCTCCATTATGCATATTATTATATTGATGATGTTTCTGTAATATTATTTGAGGCAAATGCAGGAAATGACACAGCAATTTGCCCGGGTGACAGTGCAATAATCGGTGTAATAGATAACTGCGATACACTTATTATACCCAATGTAGCATATAGCTGGACAACTACCGGTGACACTGTTACCGTTATTAATACAACCATGCAAATTACCGTTTCACCGGTACAAACAACCACTTATATCCTTACCCTTACCAGTCCCGATGGGAATTGTGCGGTTTCGGATAGTGTTACTGTAATGGTGGGCCCGTTGCCACTGACTATTTCGGGCATTGACATAACCTGTGCAGGATATAATAATGGTGAAGCGACAGTTACCCACGTTTATGGTGTGCCTCCTTTTGATTATTCATGGAATGATCCTGATTACCAGGACAGCTCTACCGCTACCGGGCTAAGCCCGGGAACATACATTGTAACCGTAACCGATGTGAACGGGTGTGCCAACACAGATACGGTTACAATTACCGAACCACCGGCACTGATCATAGATAGCATAACCGGTACGGATACAAGCTGTCCGGGCGGCAGTGACGGAACGGCAACTGTTGCAGTATCAGGTGGTACCCTGAGTACCGCATGTCAAATACCTTATGAACCTACATCTAATTATAATTCTTTTGAAACTGTTCCTGGTTGTGCTGACCCTAACCAGGATTTAAATAATATTAATGACGGAGATCCAAATAATGGCACAATATGGGGGCCTAATACACCTGACACACTTATATTGACCATGACTTTCTCTACACCGGTTATATTAACATGTGTTAATATTAGTGCAGGACAGTGTAACGGTAATTTCAATAAACCCCAGGAAATGGAATTGTATCTTGGAACAGCAAGCGGTACTCTATTGACAACTATTGCCCCAACAACATACACACCTAATACTTATAATTTTTCTAACTTATTGAGCTGCGCTGTTTATACCTGGGTGATCACACCCGACCCCGATACAATTACAAATCCGTTGGGATACGTTTCAATACGGGAAATTGAAATATGTGGTTGTGTTCCGGATTACGTTTATCAATGGGATGACCCCGCCCTTCAAACTAATTTAACTGCAATAGATTTAACTGCGGGCACATACAGTGTTACGGTAACCGATGCAAATGGTTGTACTGCTACTGATGCTGTTACAATCACTGAACTACCGGTATTATCAGGAACCATTACATCTCAAACGGGCGTTTTATGTTATGGAGATAATACAGGTAGCATAACCATAGCTGGAGTATACGGCACACCTCCTTACCAGTATTCTTTGGATGGCAGTCCATTACAAGTCAGCGGTACTTTTACATTACTATATGCAGGTAGCTATACAATTACTATTGTTGATAATAATAGTTGTACTTTTGATGTTACAGTTACAATCACCCAACCAGATGAATTAATCGCTTCCATTCTCTCAACCTCAAACGAAACCTGCCCCGGTGCAAATAATGGATCGGCAACAGTAACAGCATCAGGCGGAACCCCACCTTATAATTATCAATGGGATGCGGCAGCAGGAAGCCAAATTACTCCTACTGCTGCAGGTTTAGCCGGAGGAACTTATACCGTTACTATAACTGACTTTAATGGCTGCCTGGCTACTGCTATCGCTAATGTAGGAGTTAACACTGACCTCCCCGCCTCCATCTTCACATATGCCCCTGCCGCTGATATTTGTATGGGCGATACTGTATATTTCACAAACACCTCCACCCCGGCAACAGGCGTTACATGGTTATGGGATTTCGATTATTCAAATAATCCCGGAGTTTATACATCGACAGCACAAAACCCCACCTTTACTTATAACAATCCTGGTAATTACAACGTGGTCTTGACCGTAACGGATACTTGCTGGCAATATCACAGTTCCTGCGAGGTGATCAATATCATTCCAAATGTTACCGGATACAATGATGATTGTTGTCTCAATACTGTTAATTATGATGTTGAAAACTATATTGTAAACGTTGATGAAGTATGGGCAGCAGGAGTTGATTCTCTGCCACAAGGACAGCCAACACAGGATAATATTAAAGTTATAATTAAAGAAACGCTCAGGATAAAATCCGGAGTGACATTAACCATTGAGGGCAGGAGGTTGGCGTTTGGAATAAACGGCAAGATAATAGTAGAACGTGGCGGTGTATTACATCTTACTATAGGATATTATTCTTCATCTACCTTTTATGCAACACTTACCGGCATAAAATATTGCAACACCATGTGGCAGGGTGTTGAGGTTTGGGGTAGCAGTTTGAAGGCACAAACACAAACTAACCAGGGAAAGATCATTATTGAAAGCGCCATCATTGAAGGAGCCCATATTGGCGTATTGCTTGGCAGGAGAGCGTCACCCTGTTGCACAGTACCACCGCCATATTGCCCTGATCCGCCATGTCCTCCCATCCTGCTATGCAAAAAAACACAACTGCTAACATCCTTTGGCGGAGGCATCATAGAAACTTATGCTACTTTCAAACGCCCGTACTTTAATCTAAACGCTGTGAGTATAAAGTTCACACCTTATACTTTTCAGGATAATATCAGTTTTATAGATAGCTGCGTCTTCACAGGCGGCACTTTATTCGATCCCGGCTACACCATTGGCGGTGATTATGAATACGCCAATGCCACTATTGACGGCATACCTCTATACCATGTTTACAACTGGAAGACAAGGGATGTGGAATTTTACAACAACACCTTCACCAATGCCGAAACCGGCATTGAATCTCATGACGCTTCCAATATCGTGGGAGGCATGAAGCTGGGTAATACTTTTGATAACCTAAAATACGGCTTCAGGGCTTTCAATTCTACTAACAGCCTCTATTCAGATGACCAAATAATTGAAAATCGGTTCGGAGATATTGAACAGGAAGGAATTAGTATTACAAGCGGACAATATGGGATAATAAGTAATAATAATTTTGATAATCAACTGCCAAATTTACAATCGGATTATTTTGCGGGGATCTATTTGGAGAATTCATCCGGTTTTGATGTGATTGACAATTATTTTTTCAGAATCTTAAACGGTGTGCTGGTAAATAATTCCGGCAACAACGGGGGGTATGTAGGCGATGACATAACAGCGCCCGAAGACGGCAATATATTTACACAGTGCGGTAACAGCAACCGTGCATGGGGCAATAATCCTGACCTGCGGATCAGGTGCAATACTTATGATAATTCTGCTCCGGGGGACTATAATTCAAACTGGCTGACTACGGGCACCATGGGACCCCAAGGAATGCCTGACCAGGGCACTGGTGATAATACAAAACCGGCAGGGAATAAATTTACACCATCAGACAGGAAGCATATTATCCATTGGTCTCCAATATGTATTTCCATTTGCTTCCCTCAACCTTGCACTCCTCCTCCCTGCCCTGTATCGGGATACAACTATTACCAGCATACCCAACATCCGGTATGTAATCAATGTGTTACCCCTGACCCTGTTGCTTTGTTTAGTTATATCAACGTTGTTGACAACCAGGTGAATTATGTTATAAACAGCTCCTGCCACCGTTGTAATACTTGCTGTGATCAGCAATTTATTGATGATAAAAATGATGAAATTGCATACCTTGAGGAAGAATATGCAGCAGTACAAGCCGGGCTTGACGGTGCTGATACCCAATTGCTGTTGAATGCCATTAATAGCAGTATTCCCAACGGGCAGCTAAAGAACCTGTTATTGAGCAGTTCACCGCTTTCAGACACAGTATTGATAACATTGATCAGCCGCACCCCACCCTTGCCCCCGGGTATCTTTAAAGAGGTGATGAACACCAATTCACCACTGTCGGATAAGGTGATGGGATGGCTCGTTACCATATTGGATGGCCTGCCAAAGGGCATTGCCGGCGAAATAAGGGAAGTGCAGGGTATAAACCCGGATTTCCGCACTCTCACCTCTATCGGCAGGGACATTGCTTCAGCACAAGGCGAAATACAGCAGGCATTGAATTGTATGCTCATTAACAAATTACAAAGCGATTCTACAGATGCCGCTATTGTTCTGCTTGAAGCTGAAAACACATTTGAAGCCGGACAGACCCTGTTCGGAACATTCCTTGCACAGGGAGACCTGTTGGCTGCATCAGGCAAACTCGGAACAATGATTGCCGGCACACCTGGAGAGCAGGACTGGCTTGACCTGCAAGACATTATATTGCAATTAAAATTAGCATCAGACACTAATACCGTGTTTGAAATAGATGACGTACAGGAACAATTCATACGTGACCTCGCTTATCAAATTCCCGAATCACCCGCCACGAGCAATGCAAAATCAATCCTCCGGCTTGTATATGGTGAAGATTTTCCGGTCGTTATTCCTGCACCGCCCCAACTTAAAATGGCACAGTATGATAATGACAATAACAATAACAATGACCATTTTATAGATACTGTAAGAAGTTACCTTGGAAAGAATTATCCCGATCCGTTTAAAAATATTACATACATACCCTATTTTGTTTCGGAAAATACTGAAAAAGCAAATATAAAGATATACAACATTAGTGGCGTAATATTAAAGGAATACAAACTGGAACAGGGCAAGCATGTACTGGAAGTAAAAACATCCGGCTGGGGAGAGGGAATGTACATCTATAGTATTGAAATTGACGGCACTACCAGGCAATATGATAAGATGTTATTGATAGAAGATGCAAAATAAATTTTTAAACAGACACTACTGTCCGATTAAAAATGAAACAAGAAGTTAATATAATAGATTCCTCACTTTGCTACGCTGCGTTCGGAATGACAACTTTGTTATGTTGGGAAAGTGAGGGTAATGGCGCGCTTTGCGCGCCATTACCCTCACCCCTTATTCTAAATAAAACTGTCATTCCGAACGAAGTGAGGAATCTCCCCCTTGATTTACTGAATAGTAACAAATAATAAATACTATAAAATAATTACCATGAAAAAGTTGATTTTGGTTATTTTAATATTCAATATTCAATACACAATAATTCCCGGTATAATCGGGATTTCGCTATTGCTCAACAATAATCAATTAATAGCCCAAACATGGTCTCCTTTACAAAAACAAATTAAGCACTATCCGGGTGGTGGCCTTACTGTGAAAGATTTACACGTTTATAACAACATGCTCTATGTTAGCGGAGGATTCATAGAAGCGGGAGCTATAACAGCAAACCACGTTGCTTCCTGGGATGGAACAAACTGGGGAAATCTTGGTTATGGTATTGATTATTCAACCTATGTGGAGTGTATTGCCAGCTATAACAATGAACTGTACGTAGGAGGAAGTTTTTTTGATGCAGGCGCACCCGGCAGTGATATTGATAAAATAGCACGTTGGAACGGAAATTCGTGGAATTCCATTGATAATGCTTTTATCAGCACACCACCTACCTATTGGGTAAGGTCTATGGAGGTGTATAACGGGGAGCTTTATATAGGGGGTTATTTCAACCTGATAGGAAACACTTACGGCATTGCCCGCTGGAACGGCAGCCAGTGGGATTCCGTTGGAACTGGTGTTGGAGGGAAGGTGTATGCAATGGCAATTTATAATAATGAGCTGTATGTTGGTGGCATATTCGGTTATGCAGGTGATACAACCGCCTATGACATTGCCCGGTGGGATGGAAGCCAGTGGAAGTCGGTTGGAATAGGTGTAGATGGAGATGTTAACGTATTTGAAGTTGATACCTTAAACAATATTTTATATGTAGGAGGAGATTTTTTCAATTCTTATAACTTAGATAGTACTATTATTAGCTCTAAGTTTGTTTCACAATGGAATGGACAACAATGGTCTTTATTACCGGTTGTACCACTCCAAACCAATTGTACATCACTTACCATATATCACGGCAAGCTCTATGCTGCGGGTTTGGCTTTAACGGGTTCATTATCGGATATCAATTTCGCTATATGGGATGGCAAATCTTGGGAAGCGATCACTGGACTTAATAACGGTATTAACGCAATGGCTGTTTATCAAGACACCCTGTATGCAGGCGGATACTTCACTTATGCAGGCAATGACAGCGCCTTTTACATTGCAAAGTGGGCTACGCCCAATTACTGTGATAGTATTCACGCTTCAATTGCAACAATCTCTGATACCATTTTTTTATCAGATTCAGGCCTCATTCAACTGAACAATACCGGCTATGCCAACCGGTGGTGGTGGAGTTTCGGGGATGAAAAAACAGATACGGCAGAAAATCCCAACCATTTTTATGACAGCGCAGGCACTTACACCATCACCCTTGTCGCCACTTATGGCCTCTGCCCAAAAGATACGGATTCAGCAACAATTACCGTCATTGACAACTGCAGCCAGTTCAACGCATCAATCTATACACCTTCAGACACTGTTACTATGAGCGCCGGCACAGCACAAGTCATGTTTTATGACAGTAGTGATTATGCAGAGGAATGGTATTGGGATTTTGGAGATGGAGCTTCGGCAAGCTCAGTGCAGCATCCTGTACACACCTATGATAGCGCAGCAACATTCACTGTTATGCTGGTTGTATCATATGGTAGTTGTAAGGATACGGCTTATGCCAATATTACTGTGAAAGATGAAGTAGGTGTTGATGAATTACGTCCGCCAGTTGGCGGAGACGAATTACGAATATATCCAAATCCAAGTGGTGGTGGTTTTTTTGTTGAATGTCAAATGTCAAATGTCAAATATCAAATGTCAAATGTGAAGATTTATGATATGCGGGGAGAATTGAAAGAGGAATTATCATTCATTAAAACAAAGCAATTACAGATTAATACAAATGGTTGGGCAAAGGGGATTTATGTATGTATGTTGGAGGTTGATGGTAAGAATGTAGCGAATGAGAGGATTGTTGTGGATTGAGGGTTTGCTCAATTGTTCAATTGTTCGATTGCTCAATTGTTTGATCGCTGGATTGAAGTGTAATCCTGAATAAAAGTTTCTATATAATGAACTTCTTAAGCACAGTTCATCCTGAGCACCGCCATCCGCAAGCCAGTGGGAAGGGCATGGCGGGGCGAAGGATCTCCCGCTTGCCTTCCGAAACCTCTGTGCAGGCAGGGCTACTTTTACCTGCCCTTCAAAAAAGCTTTTTACTGAGGACGGTAAGTTTAGCCGGGAGGTTCCTCGCGGAGTTTATCCCGATATTTTTGTCGGGACTCGGGATGACAGTATTGTCATTCTTTGCATACGGTTATCAACTTGGATCTATTTCGCCCTTGGAGGAGGATAATTCCGTCTCCCTCTCCATTTCCAACGTATTTTTCAACTTTTTTAATAAAACAATGAAAACATTTTGGCAACCAATGATATTTTTTTACGTCTATATTTAAATAATAAATTTATGAAAAAGAAAATCAAATTTATATTTATAGTGATTTCCTATATATCATTTAATGGTATATTCGTTTTTTCATTTTTTTTCCCTCAAACTTTAACAGCCCGGCAGGTTACTTACAATACCCCCCCCCAAAAACCAATCCCCGGCAGCCAGATCGTAAAATATGATGCAAACCTTTCCACTCCCTCTTATGTCAGGTTTAAAAAAGGGAATGAGATTGAAATTGATAATTTTAAAGATTGGGCAAGATCGAATATAGGGTTTGATGAAAAATTTGATCTGAGACAAACTAATGGCTTTACTGACAAACTGGGATACACACATTACCGTTACCTGCAGTATTACAATGGTTATCCCATTGAGGCAGCGGTTTATATTGCACATACCAAAAATGGCAGGGTACATTCTTTTAATGGTAAAATATTCCGGGAAATAGATATAGATCCCACTCCTTCAATTAAAGAAAATACTGCTTTGCAAAAGGCATTGGGGCACATAGGCGCTGATACATATAAGTGGGAAATAGAGGAAGAAGAAAACCACCTTAAATTAATACTTAATGACCCGTCTGCTACTTATTTTCCCAAAGGAGAGTTGGTGCTCGTACCTCAAAACGGTCAATTTGATAATGTTGATAGTTACCGGCTGGCTTACAAATTTGATATTTATGCCCATTCACTGTTAAAAAGGGTTTATATTTATGTAGATGCGGTTAACGGTGATGTGATCTTTGAACTGAACCGTATCTGTAATACAGATGTCCTGGGAACAGCACAAACCATGTATAGCGGAACCAGGACCATTACTACCGACAGTCTTAGCAGCAGCAATTACCGTTTGAGGGAATCAGGAAGAGGTAATGGAATAATCACGTATGATATGAATGAAAGTACAAGTTATGGTTCGGCAGTAGATTTTACCGATACCGATAATTATTGGAACACCACTGCCAACTATGACGATGCTGCCTATGATGCGCATTGGGGAACTGAAGGAACGTATGATTATTATTTCTACAATTTCGGCAGAAATAGTTATGATGATGCAGGAGCTCAACTGATTAGTTATATCCATTACGATTACGCTTTTTCCAATGCATTCTGGGATGGCAGCGCTATGACATACGGTGATGGTGACGGTGCATCATATTCCCCCTTTACTGCATTGGATATTATAAGCCATGAATTAACACATGGTGTAACAGAGTTTTCAGCCGGCTTGATCTATTCCAGCGAATCAGGAGCGCTTAATGAGTCATTCAGCGATATTTTCGGTACTGCTGTTGAATTTTATATGAAGCCGGGTTCTGCCAATTATCTTATGGGTGAGGATATTATGATCGGGGGTGGTGCTATCAGGAGCATGGAGAATCCTAATCTGTATTATTGTCCTGATACTTACCAGGGAGATTACTGGGATCCCTACGAAGAGGTACATACCAACAGCGGTGTGCAAAACTTCTGGTTCTATTTGCTTCTCAACGGGGGAAGCGGGGTCAATGATATTGGTGATAGTTATTCGGTTGCCGGGATCGGAATTAACATGGCTGAACAAATTGCATACAGGAATTTATCTGTTTATCTAACACCATCTTCAAATTATGCAGATGCACGGTTTTATTCCATACAGGCGGCAAAAGATCTATATGGCGATTGTTCAAATGAGGTCATTCAAACTACCAATGCCTGGTATGCTGTTGGTATTGGAAATGAATATAGTACTACCCTTACAAGTGATTTTGATGCAGGCATTTCATATTGTACTGCTCCTGCAACAGTTGAATTTGCTAATTTAAGCAGTGCCGCCAATGGTTATTTCTGGAATTTTGGAGATGGTAATACAAGTACTACAGCTAATCCCGTTCATGTTTATTCAAATTATGGTATTTATACCGTATCTTTAATCGCTTACGGATGCTCGGGCGGAGCAGATACAACAGTAAAAGTTGATTATATCAATGTTGACTCAACAATTACATGTAATGTTTTTATGCCTGAGACCGGCACAGTAGCAGTTCAAACCAGTTGTTACGGAAAGTTATTTGACAGCGGAGGAATGGGCGATTATCAAAACAACACCAATGGTATTATTACTATAGCCCCGCCAGGTGCAACTGATGTTACTTTAACTTTTATTTCCTTTGCATTTGAATCATGGTATGATTATTTATATATATATGACGGCCCTAATATTTCCAGCACCCTGATTGGTGCCTATGATGGATATTCATTACCTAATGGGGGTACTATAACATCTTCTGGCGGAGCCATCACATTATATCAGGTTACTGATTATTCGGTAACTGAAGCAGGTTTTGAGCTGGACTGGAGCTGTTATATGAGTACAAACCCTCCCGTTGCAAATTTTACTGCAAATACTACTACCTCATGTAATGGGTCTGTTAGTTTTATGGATCTATCCACCGGCCCAACTTCCTGGTACTGGGATTTTGGTGACGGCAATAATTCCACCGTTCAGAATCCAACACATACTTATACAAGTGATGGTGTTTATACTGTTACTTTAATTGTTAGTAATGCTTATGGCAACGATACCTTTGTCCAGTCAAATTACATTACTATATCATTAGGAGGGCCTCTAACCGCACTTTGCGCTCCCGGTATTATCAATCCCCTGTATGGCTTAGGAATATTTAATGTAACATTTAATACTATTAACAAAACAACGGCTTCAGGGGACGATGGATATCAGGACTATAGCTGCACCGAGCAAACCAATGTTTATGCAGGACAGAGCTATTCTATATCAATTTCAACATCAACCAGTTATGAAGAAAATGTTCGTGTTTGGATAGATTATAATAATGATGCGGTGTTCGATACAATTACCGAGCTGGCTTTCTCTTCTGATGATGTAATGTCCAATCATGCCGGAACAGTGATTATCCCAGGGACGGCAGCGCTTAATACTTCCTTGCGGATGAGGGTGGCTTCCGATTATGCATTCGGGACTCCTCCATCTCCGTGTAATGATGTTATGTATGGACAGGTAGAGGATTATGCAGTAGTTATAATGGAAAATACTAATCCGCCAATAGCTGATTTCACTGCTGATGGTACGGCTACCTGCGATGGATCAATTAATTTTACCGATATGTCCGTAAACGTTCCCTCATCATGGTCATGGGATTTTGGAGATGGGAATACATCTGTTGTTCAGGATCCCACTCACGTATATACATCAAACGGCATTTATACTGTAACCCTTACGGTAAGCAATGCTTATGGCAGTGATTCGGAGACCAAAACAGACTATATATCGGTTAATGACGGCCCGATACCCGCTTCCTGTACACCGTTAACCACGGACTATTGGTTTGATGAAGGGATTTATAATGTCTCGTATAATACTATCAATTACTCATCAATTGGAGCCGAAGAGGGGTATATGGATTTTACATGCAATACGGGAACAAATGTTATTATTGAAGAAACTTATAGCATTTCCGTTCAAACCGGATCATTCTCTGATGAATACGTCAGGGTTTGGATCGACTTTAATAATAATGCGGTGTTTGATACTGTTACAGAACTTGTATTTAGCTCCGATACCATTATGTACCACACCGGTTCTGTTACCATACCGGACGGTGCAGTTACCAACACACCGTTGAGAATGCGCGTTGCCTCTGCATTAACATGGTTTACGACACCCACTCCATGTGATGATATTCAAAACGGACAGGCGGAAGATTACACGGTTATCATATTGCCAAATACAGTGCCGCCTGTTGCCGGGTTTGATATGGATATTTTAGAGGTGTGTGAGGGAATTGTTGGATTTGCCGACCTGTCAACATATAATCCCACTTCCTGGTCCTGGGATTTTGGCGATAATAG